>DAOLFJ010000421.1:0-3463 GCA_035326365.1 Saprospiraceae bacterium
CTTCAGATAAGGCATGGGACAAAATAGGTGATGCCAAAGATGTATTTGCTGAAAAAGCAAAAGAAGTTGCAGATGCTATTGGTAAAAAATTTGATGAGACGGTAGAAAAGGCAGAAGCGTTTATGGCAGAAGAAGATGCAAAACCAAAAAAAGAGTTTGCAGATGAGACCTTGACCACAGGTGGTTCATTATTGGATACGAAAGACGATTTTTTCTCTAAAGCAAGTCAGTATGCAGACGGAGATTATGACGCATTCAGCGAAGGCAAGATCACGGTCAGCAAAACACCACAACGTGGTCAAGATGATCATGATGGAGATGGTGATCCACAGATAGACGACGCAATAATAATCAAAGAATAATGGTTATTCCAAAAGTAATAATCGAGATGTTTTTAAAACAATCATCATAAAGTCATAAATGTAGCATATAGCATGTCACCATTATTAGTTAACGGCAGAACTGAGAAGGATCTCATCAAGGCTTGTCTCCAAGGAGATAGAATAGCCCAAAGAGATATTTTCAATATGTATGCTGGTAAGATGATGGCGGTATGTTTACGTTACTCACGCCACAAACAAGAAGCTGAAGATATACTGCAAGATTCTTTCGTAAAAGTATTTACCTACATGAAGGATTATGAACATGTAGGATCATTTGAAGGATGGATTAGGAAAATTATCATCAACACAGCCATAAAAAACAACGCCAAAAAATCTGTAAGCCACGAAGATATTGGGCTGGAAAATGTTAAAGAAGATTCGGCAGGGCCAGAAATATTTTCTTTACTATCAGAGGAAGAGTTGGTAAAACTTATATCTTCACTTCCTGACGGATATAGAATGGTATTTAATTTGTTTGCTATAGAAGGATACACACACAAAGAGATCAGTGAGTTATTAAACATTGAAGAGTCCACGTCGAGATCACAATTGGTCAAAGCTCGTAGAATTCTTCAAGATAAAGTCCATGAATTGTACAAAGTCGCGATATGAACCAACTTGACAAAATATTCAGAAATAAATTAGAGCATCATACAGTCGATGTACCTTCGGGTTCATGGGAGAATATTGCTTCTAGATTGCCACAACCAAAGAAGCAGTTGAGACCACTCGTGCCGATTATGTTTATTTCTTTTGGAATACTAGTATTAGTAGGTGTCATTTTGGTTTCATGGTACACAATACCAGAGGCTACCACCACTACTAAACACAATTCAAATATCCAAAACCCAACTTCTATTGTACAAAATCTAAATACTTCAGAAATTCAAAATTACGAAATATCTTCTATAGATCAATTAGAGAGTCCGTCACTGAATACACCTATTAATAATACATCTGAAATTAATGAAATAGCTTCAGCTACTAACGGATCTGTTCAATCAAATTTAAACCGTAATTTCAATACAAGATCAAATACTTTAAACACAGAAGAAACTAATGTTGTATTGCCAGCATCTGCTATTGCTTTGGATATTGAACAAACGAAAGATTTAGACCAAGAAAATGTTTCCATGGAATATAGAGCGCCTGTCTACGTGGAAGCTATCAGTAATAAGCTTAGAAATACAAAATTTCCTGTACAACGCAGGATTAAATACGCTACGCCATTCAAGCAAAATAGCAAACCAGCCAAAGCATGCCCATTTGTTTTTGATGCGAAAGACAAAAGTTTAGATGTATATTTTTCACATGATTATGCAAGTAAAGTACTAGAGCCTAATGGTGGAGAATCTCAAGGTTATTTAGATATGAGAAATCAGACGGAGAAGTCAATGTATTCTTATTCTTTGGGTGCAAGATTTGGTTATAACCTAAGTTACAGATGGAATCTTCATACAGGCTTTAATTATAGTCAAATAAATGAAAAATTTGAATACACAGATCCAGAGTCCAACCAGACAAGATTGATTACCATCAAAGATTATGTGTACGAAAATGGAAAAATCGTAGATAGTATCATTACGGAAGAAATCGTAGTCGTGCCAGGTACAGAAAAACTAAAAGTTTTCAATAAATTCAGATCATTTGATATTCCAGTTATAGCTAGATTTACTTTATTGGCAAACAGACATTTGAGCCTTTCTGCTACAGCAGGCGTATATGTAAATCTTGGATTTAGCCAGCGTGGAATGATGGTAGGAGAGAATGGTAATACACCAATAGAATTCACCTCAGGCAAGGAAAATGCTGATGTTATATACAAAACTCAGCTTGGATTGAGTGTTTATAGTGGTATCAGTTTGGCTTATCATCTTACATCTAATATCGACTTTGTATTAGAGCCACACGTAAGATTGCAGACAGAAAGTATGACCGTAGGGGACTATGCTTTAAAGCAAAATTTTAATACTTTCGGAGTAGCTACAGGTCTGCGATATAAATTTTAACATTTGGTTAGGCAGCGAATTTGACACTTAAAGGGTCTTTACTATTGAGACACAAATTGATTAGTAACAGATACTTGTAGTGAACGCAAAATATAGCTTAATAGTAATATTGGCATTTATGTTGTTTTCTTGTGGTAAGGACGAAGTAATATTCATTCCAGACCAAGATTACACAATTGACCAAACATTGCTTCTTAGACAAATCGTAGAAGCACCCAAAAAGTATAAAATCTCTCTTACAAACGACAGATTTTATTTTGCAGCTCCGAATGGACTGCATATACAGATACCATCTTTAGCATTAAAAAATGAAACAGGACAGCCCGTCACGGGTGATGTGGTAATGACTTTTGATGACATGGAGTATCAGAAGACACAACTGCTATATGCGCCTTCTACTATATATAATGGTAAGATGTTTGAAAGCAAAAAAATGGTACATCTTGAGTTTACTCAAAATGGAAAATCACTTGTTATCGGTACGCCCATAGAAGTTGTCATCCCATCTACAGAAGATATAAATTCTGCTTCACTTATATTACTAGATGGCATAGCTAATGAAAGTGTTACTACGACTTGGATAAGAAGGAGTTCAGATGCTAATCCATTGACCTTTAGTGCCTACCAAGTGGGTACGGGGCAGGACCAAACCACTGTAGAAGGTTACAAGATATTGTTTGAATCAAATACAAAATGGATAGCTATTGCAAAATCTGAAGAAAATGTCTCTAACAACACAACAATCACTTGCTTATCCATAGATAAAGCACTCAACCATAATAATAGTGTCGTTTACTTTATTTCTAATGCAGGGAGATCTACTTTTAAGGTACATAACACAGGCAAAAACGAATGGAGCATTTGCACAGGGGAATTAATACCTAATGCACTAAGTAAAGGAACTTTTGTGGTAATTTCAGATTTAGGTAACGAAAATTATCATTTTGGCATGACAAATGCAGTATTGGAAACAGACGAAAATGTCGTCATTACATCCGAGTCCAAAACAAATAAAGAAATAAAAGAGATCCTAGCATCTCTGTAAGATTAAATACATCTGTATTTTATTCG
>DAOLFJ010000062.1:0-18301 GCA_035326365.1 Saprospiraceae bacterium
GTTAGATTATAAAGGCGAAGGCGAGATTTCCATTGGTTTGGCAAAAAGACAAGGTTCTGTTTTGTTAGTAGAATATTTAGTTTTTGTGCCAGGCAAACAAGATTGGAATAAGATTTACATTGACTTAACGGACAAATTATCACCAAGAGATTATGATGGCTACAGAATTGCGATTGGTTTTAGGAGGACAGGATTAAGCGCTACTTCAAAAATTTGGATAGATAATGTCAAACATGTTCACTTTTAGTATATGAGAGAACAAAGGAAATTAGAGTTATTGATTTATAGAATGGGAGATTTCCTAGCTGCTTTGTTGGCTTGGTTCTTCTTTTTTGTATATCGTAAATCTATAGAATTTCCTGAGATTACTTTTTCTGATATTATTGCTGATGCAAAATTGTGGCAAGGATTGCTTATTATTCCAGTGATTTGGATGATTATTTATTCGATTTTCGACAAATATCGGGACATTTATCGATACTCAAGGTTGGAGACATTGGGTAGCACCTTTTTTACGACTTTACTAGGTGTGACTTTGTTGTTTTTTACTATCCTCATGGATGACAAAGTATTAGAGCAAGTTTCCTATCTTAATTTGTTTATGCGTCTGTTTATCCTGCATTATTCGATTACGGCTTCGTTTAGAATGATCATTTTAACCATAGCAAATAGAAGGTTAAAAGCTGGTAAAATTAGTTATAATACGCTTATTATTGGTGGTGATAAAAATGCAGTCGATCTTTACGAAGAAATCAAACAAAGACCATATAGTTTAGGACATAATTTTGTCGGATTTATAGATAGTAACGGACGGACTACCAACCATTTAGAAAAATACTTGCCTAAATTAGGTAAATTAGAGAGTTTAGAAAATATTCTGACTCGAAATAAAATAGAAGAAGTCATCATTGCTGTAGAAACTTCCGAACATGCAAAAATGAAAGCCATTCTTGACGCATTGTTTGATTATTCTGACCAGATATTGATCAAAGTCATACCTGATACCTACGATATTATGGTGGGTACTGTCAAAATGAATCACATCTATGGTGCAGTCTTAATTGAAATCGAACAAGAGTTAATGCCCAATTGGCAGAAAGTGGTAAAACGTCTTATGGATTATGCCATTAGTTTTATCGCTATACTAATATTATTGCCAGTTATTTTGATGAGCATCTTAAGAGTGAAATTGTCTTCCCCAGGTCCAATTTTCTATAAACAAGAAAGAATAGGACTGAATGGTCTACCTTTTAATATTATTAAATTCAGATCCATGCATGTGGGTGCTGAAAAAGATGGTCCACAATTATCAAATGATAACGACAATAGGGTTACTTCTTGGGGGAAGGTAATGCGTAAATGGAGAATTGACGAAATTCCTCAATTTTTTAATGTCATCAAAGGTGATATGTCTATAGTAGGGCCAAGACCTGAAAGAAAATATTACATAGACCTAATCACAAAAGAAGCACCACACTACAAACACTTACTCAAAGTTCGACCAGGTATCACATCTTGGGGCCAAGTGAAATATGGTTATGCATCCAATGTGCAGCAGATGCTCCAAAGGTTAAAGTTTGATATTCTTTACATTGAAAACATGTCGCTTAGCTTAGATATCAAAATCTTGTTCTACACAGTATTGGTCTTAATACAGGGGAAAGGTAAATAGTACTCACCCCGATAATAAATATTTTTCTTTAAGATTTTGTTTTGGTTGAAAAAGTCTCAAACTTATAACCTATATTTTTGTTTGGATCACACAAAAGAAATAAAAATGGAAACTGTATATTTAGGTGCCGGTTGTTTTTGGTGTGTAGAAGCCGTTTTTCAAAAGCTGAAAGGAGTCGCATCAGTAGCTTCAGGTTATATGGGCGGACATATCAAAAATCCAGCATATCGTGAAGTCTGTAATGGAACCACGGGACATGCTGAAGTCATTGAAGTAGTATATAACCCGAGTGTAATATCCTTTGACACCTTACTTGAAGTGTTTTGGACCACACATGATCCCACTACATTAAACAGACAAGGTGCTGATCGTGGTACTCAATACAGGTCTGCGATTTTCTATACGACTGATAATCAAAAAGATATTGCAATAGATTCTAAAACCAATGTAGCATCTACTCTTTGGAATGATCCTATTGTAACAGAAATCGTGCCTTCTGACGTTTTTTATAAAGCAGAAGATTATCATCAAAATTATTTTGAGACCAATCAAGAGCAATCGTATTGTGCCATCGTCATTCCGCCTAAAATCAATAAGTTAAAACAAAAATTTAGTCAATTAATCAAAGAATAATATGGAGACCAAATATAATCCACTGACACCTGAAGAAGAATATGTCATCGTAAATAAAGGTACAGAAAGACCTTTTACAGGTGAATATGATAAGTTTTTTGCGCCTGGCACCTTCATTTGTAGGAGATGCAATCACGAATTATATCACGCTTCTTCAAAATTTGACTCTGGATGTGGGTGGCCCGCTTTTGATGATGAAATACCTGGTGCTGTAAGAAGAATCACTGACAAAGATGGACGTCGCACAGAGATCTTGTGCAATAATTGTGGAGGACACCTTGGTCATGTGTTTGTTGGAGAAAGGTTAACTGCAAAAAATACCAGACATTGTGTTAATTCACTTTCGATAAGATTTGTTCCTAAAAATGATAATGTGTAATGAAACTTTATCATTTATCATTTCGTTATAAATATCTGATTTATATGTAAATTTATATTGTAAAAACAAAAAATGTCTTTCGAACAAACAAAACAAAAAGCAAAATCTTTTTTCACAAAAGTACTTTGGATTTCACTTATTTCTCTTGTTGTATTTTCTGGTGTTTATTATTTTTATCGCACTATGACAGTGAGCGAAGGTACGAGAACAGGTGTATTATACAAAATATCTAAGAAAGGTAAAATATTCAAAACTTATGAAGGCCAAATGCAGTTAGCAGGTTCTACTATAGTCTCTAAAGCTAGTACGTGGGATTTTTCTGTGGTAGATGAAGCTACTTACCACCTTATTCAGCAGTATGAAGGAAAGAATGTAAGGCTTCATTATAAAGAACTAGAAAATGCATTTTTCTGGCAAGGAGATACCGAATATATGGTCTTTAAGGCTGAAGAAATAAAGTAGAAAGTTCTTGGTGTCAGTCTTTAAAAGCTTGACTCCATCCGCTTTGCATGGTGTCTAATTCTGTGTTGATCCATTCATAGGCTTGTTTATGTAATTCTTCACCAGTTTTACCTGTCATTGGCTTTCCAAAAGTCAACTTCACTTCAGTCTTCCACTTAGAATATTGATGGAAGTATTGTGGTACAAATTTTTCTAAAACCCACATATCCTTTGGAGATTTAAACTCAATAGCGATAGGAATAACTGGAATATTGTTTTCTGCGGCTTCAAGGAATGTGCCCATTCGGAAGGGTAGGGTCGCTTTATCTTTGCCGACAGTTCCTTCTGGAAAAACGAGAATATTATATCCTTCTTTAATGGTTTCGACCATCTTGTCTCGAGTCTGTGTTCGTGAGTTTTTATCCTGTCTATTTACCCAAATCACACCCGTGAGTTCTGCACCTTTATTAATAATTGGGTAGTTTGCCACTTCAGCTTTAGCAATAACAAAAGCATTTAAGTACCTACAGACTACAATCGGATCGGTGAATGAACGGTGATTGCACACATATAAAGCAGGAGTATCAATTGGGTCACCTGTTTTTATGACATCTATATTTAAAACAGGAATTCCGACGTATCTGAGATAATTTTTTCTCAATCTCAATGCTCGTTTCTTACTGTGCTTCCATACGATACACGATATAGCATATGAAAGCATAAATATTGCCATGGCTATAAATATAACAAAAGCTCTAAATCCAGCAAGTAGGTTCCATACTAACTTCACTCTGATTTTTCTTGTTTTTCAGGTTTCATCTGTGGGAAGAAAAGTACATCTTGGATAGAGTTTTGATTCGTCATAATCATAGCCAACCTATCCATACCGATCCCAAGACCAGCAGTCGGTGGCATACCATACTCTAATGCTCTTAAGAAGTCCTCATCCAATACCATCGCTTCTTCATCTCCACGTTTGCCTAATTCCAATTGACTTTCGAATCTTTGTCTTTGATCAATAGGGTCATTGAGTTCAGAGAATGCATTGCATATCTCTTTTTTGTTGCAAATGGCTTCAAAACGTTCTACCAAGCCTGGTTTGGTTGCGTGTTTTTTAGCAAGTGGAGACATTTCTACTGGATAATCTGTGATGAAAGTAGGTTGTATGATGTTGCCTTCACATTTTTCACCAAAGATTTCATCTATAAGCTTGCCTTTTCCCATACTATTATCTACAGGTACGTGAAGCTCACGAGCTGTTTTTCTGAGTTGGTCTTCATCCATATCACTGATGTCAATACCTGTGAAATGTTGGATTGCTTCATACATGGTATATCTTTTCCAAGGTCGTTGGAAATTGATTAAATTCTCTCCGACTTGGACTTCAGTAGTTCCGTGTAGATCGATGGCAACTTTTTCTACCATTTCTTCTACTAGGTTCATCATCCATTCATAGTCTTTGTAAGCAACATACAACTCTATTTGAGTGAACTCAGGATTATGAAATCGACTCATACCTTCATTTCTGAAATCCTTACTAAACTCATATACACCATCAAATCCACCTACAACTAATCTCTTAAGGTACAACTCATTAGCTATCCTAAGATAAAGCTTCATGTCAAGCGTGTTATGATGCGTTGTAAATGGTCTTGCCGCTGCACCACCATAAAGAGGCTGAAGAATAGGCGTCTCTACTTCTAGATATCCTTTATTGTTTAAGTATTCGCGCATAGAATTATACATCTTGCTCCTTTTTACGAATACGTCTTTTACATGCGAGTTTACGACGAGGTCAACATACCTTTGTCTATATCTTTGTTCAGGGTCAGTAAATGCATCATAGACATTACCTTCATCATCTTTTTTAACGACGGGAAGTGGTTTGAGCGATTTTGAGAGGAGCTTTAGTTCTGTAACATGTACTGAACATTCACCGACTTGCGTATAAAATGCATACCCTTTGATACCTATAAAGTCTCCTAAGTCAAACCATTTTTTGAATGCATCATTATATAAGACTTTGTCATCTCCAGGACAAATGTCATCCCTAGAAATATATATTTGAATACGACCTTCTGAGTCTTGCAATTCTGCAAAAGAAGCTTTGCCCATGATTCTTCTTGACATCAATCTACCTGCAAGCGTGACTTCTTGGTAAGTAGTATCACCTTCTTTAAAATTATCTTTTATTTCTTTGGTAGTGGCTGTAACTTCGAATGTAGTGCTCGGGAATGCATTTATTCCTGCTTCTGTAAGTTTATTTAGATTATCTCTTCTTACAATTTCCTGTTCGCTAAGGTGTTGCATTATTAAATTTTGATTTTGAATTGCAAAAGTAGTAATTTTAAAATTAAATATTGCATAAAAAAGGCCCATCAAAAATGATGAGCCTCTTAAAAGATTCAATTTTACAAAACTATATCTTAGTATCTTCTCTCTCTCGGTCTGAAATTGTTATCTCTTCTTGGCGCTTGAGGCCTTGGTTCCGCTTTTTTGCAAACGATAGTCTGCCCATCAAAATTTGTTTCGTTAAGGCCAGCAATTGCAGCAAGTCCTGCGTCTTCGCTACCCATTTCGACAAATGCAAATCCTTTTGATCTACCTGTGTCTTTGTCCATGATTACTTTGGCAGAGACTACCTCGCCATACTGTGAAAAAAGATCTTCTAAAGCTTCAGAACTTGTTCTGTAATTAAGCTTAGCAACAAAAATGTTCATTAAAAAAAAATTAAAAATAAAAAAAAGCGAATAAACCAAACTGAAACAGTGGTCGAAATTCAATGTCAATACAAAGATAGTGGATTAATTAATACGTTCGTCATTTTTTTATATAAATTAGAAAATAATTAGAGTTTTGGTGGGAATTCTAATATTTAACGCTATTGGTTACACGTCACTTTGTTAAATTTATATGCCAGATGACATCAAGTGAAACTTAAGTAATTGATTATCAAATGAATTAATTTTTTAATAATAATTAGATTCTTTTTTATACTTTTGGGACACAGTAAAATATATTTTATGAACAGTACTTGTAAAACAATTTTGACCATCTTTTCAATCTTGATTATTTTTAATGCGTGTAGGTCAAACAAAGATAATAAAGTAGACACTATCTTAGAAGGTAAACCTGCAATTGTTGGGTTTGTAGATAGTATTGCTGCATCTAAATCCATTATTTCATCTGATATAGATGGATACTTTGAGCAGCTTTCCATTATCGATATGGCTATTCAAATGAAAAAATCGGTCGTTTTACAAGATAAGTCCAAGGTTTTGGCACAATATAAAACGTTTTTAGCTACAGAGGTATCTGATTGGACTCCAACTGAAAAAGTACATATGTTGGATGTATTTGCGAGGGCAAAGGAGATTTGTGATAAGGTAAGTCCACGGATTTTTCCAGGTGACATCAAACTCATTAAAGTAAAAACAAATCATTATGGCAAAGATGTGTATTATACAAGAGGAAAACACATTTTGATCCCTGAAAATATATTCCAATCTTTTGAAATGGAGAAGCAACTACCCGTAATGTTACATGAGATTTTTCATGTTTTCTCTAGATACAATGAACCTGTCAGGGACGATTTATACGCAATGATAGGGTTTAAAAAGGCGGACAAAAAGATAGTACTTTCGGATGCTTTAAAGAAAATATTATTAACAAATCCTGATGGCGTGTCTTTAAATTACATTATCAAATTAGATGACCAAAAGGATACTATATCTGCCATTCCAGCGATTACAAGTAAGTTTAATGAATACAAAGATTCAAATCCATTCTTTTTTGATTATCTAAATTTTGACCTTTATGGACTTTCTGACAAAGGTGATTATTATTATGCTGAGTCCAATGCTATGGGAAAGACCTTGGTGAATTTGCAGAAAACACCTTCATTCTTTACCAAAATTAAAGACAATACACAATATATCATTCACCCCGACGAGATCATGGCTGATAACTTTATGTTGGCTTTATTGGCTAAGGAAAATAATGACTTTAAGAAGTTTTCGCCTGTTGGGAGGAAATTAATTGATCAAGTATTAGAAAGATTGAGTTCGTTTTAATGACGTACTTGGGTGGATGACATTTTTGCAAAGAAACTAAATTAAAATTTATTTTGTCACCTTTAGGTGCAGGGCATACAAAAGGAATTTTAATCTAAATGTTATTTTGGGATACAAATGAAGAATTTGTTTTAAAACAGTTAAGAGTATGTTTGAATTTTTATTGCCTTATAATCAATATCTTATGAACCTTACTTCAAAGTAATCTCATCGTGTAGTTCATTAAACTCTTTAATTCTGTTATCGTCACAACCATAATCTATTGATTAGCAACTAAGAAATTTTTTAAACATACTCTAACTATTTTCTTCGATAAACCGATCAATATTCTTTTTGGTGCCAAACATAAGAAGTAAATCATCTTTCTCAAATTCATACACAGAATGAAGGATGCCAAATACTTTTTTGATAATTGTAGGGCTGCCAAGGAAGTTTTTCTTTTCTGTTTGTTTGATTACAGTGACAATATGAGCTTTATACTTGTTTTTTATGTCTAAATCTCCAAGTGTTTTACCTACGATTTTTGATGGAATGATGACTTCCAAAATTTCGTAATCACCATGCAATTCCATACTTTTGATAGCACCTTTGACCATGATTCTGTTGGCAAGTTCATGGGCGTATTCTGCTTCGGGTTCTATGATTTCTTCGATTTGCATCGCCTCCAATACTGTTTTGTGTACCGGAGTTAAAGATCTGGCGATCACCCTTCCAGTGAAGTGTTTTTTGATCAAAGCTGTCGTAGTAATGGATGCACCCACATTCTCTCCTATGGCGATCACAACAATATCTGTATCATCCAATGGCATGTGGCTTAGAGATGACTCTTCAGTAGTGTCAAGACCTACTGCATGATTGATTTTATGTTGCATGAGATCAACTTTGGAGCCGTTTTTGTCCACACCAAAAACTTCATGTCCATCTTCTGTGAGTTTTTTGGCAAGGTTACCACCGAAATTACCAAGTCCAATTACAATAACTTTTTTTTGCATGTCAAAAATATTTAGTTGATAAATACATTTTCTTTAGGATAATAAGGTTCACACGTTTTGTCTTCTTTAAATATATAACTAAATATACCTATCAGGAAAGTTAAAAAACTCACCCTTCCTAAAAACATCACTATAATAAGTACAACGTGGCTAGAAGGTGTCAATGATGCGGTAATCCCAGTACTAAGTCCTACAGTGGAATATGCAGATATAGACTCGAAAAGCAAATCTTTAAATGTCAATGAAGCATTCATCCATGATAGGAGAAAGGTCGAAAATGAAATAGCAAATATGGAGAGCATAATCACAGCATTTACTTGATTAATAGCGATAGAAGGTATTACTCTGAAATTGATTACTAGGCTTTCTCTACCTCTTATTTGATTATACAAATTAAGTAGTGCAACAGCAAATGTAGTTGTTTTAATACCACCACCTGTTGATCCTGGAGATGCCCCGATCCACATCAATGCCAATGTTAGCATAAAAGCTGGAATCCCTAGTTCTGCCATATTTACATTATTAAATCCTGCAGTACGTGGTGTGGTAGAATTAAAAAATGAAACTACTATCTTACCCCATAAGGAATGTTCATTAAGAGATTTGTCGTATTCTGTAAGAAAAAACAACATTGTACCCATGAATAACAATATTGAAGTAGATATCAATATAATCCTAGTATTTGTACTCGTTCGTTTAAGTTCTTTTTTGTATTGAAATCCTGAAAGTCCAAATTTACATATATTTGATAAAGTCCAGTTTTTGAGCAATGCGTAATGGTTTATCATGACTGTGTACCCAAGTCCTCCTGTTATGATAAGCCAACATACGATCAATTGCAGACTGTAATTAAATCTTACTGATTCTTCATAAAGTGAATTTGTTAATGTAGAAAAGCCACCATTACAAAAAGCTGAAATGGAATGGAATACCGCAAAAAAAGTTGGGTTTTCTGTGACATTCGGATCATTAGCAATCGTAAAATAAATCAAAATGGCTCCTATGGCTTCGACGATTACCGTTAATAATACAATTTTAAATAGGGTAGAGAAGGTGTTGCGATTGTCCAACTCTTTGATCATGTCACTCACCATCATTCTGTTTTTGAAGGAAGAAGATGACTTAAAGAGCAAGGCAAATATATTTGTAATGGTCAAAACGCCCAATCCACCTAATTGGATAAGAATTATGATGATGGTTTGCCCAAATAGCGTAAAATCTTTTCCAGTATCTAAAATGGCTAAGCCTGTCACTGTTACAGCACTTGTCGAAGTGAATAATGCTTGTATAAAAGATACGTTTTTTATAGATGCTGCTGGTAACATCAAACAAAATGTCCCAAATAAAATTAAAAATATAAAACTTAAGACAAATAATGTAGCTGGATGAATAGAAGAATTACCTAGACTAGATATTTTGAAAGAAATCGATAAAAATCCAATAAATACAGCAAAAAACTGGCTAAATGCTGCGGTATCCATGATTTCATATCCTGAATTGAATATCCAAAGTAAAGCAAAAACTAAATTGAAAAAGGAAATTATCAAAAACAAAAACCTGGAGATACTGACATATCTGTTTTTCGCAGTAATGAAGAGGTAAAAACTTAAAAGTATGGAAATCGTTCCGAAAATGACATTCAGAGGCTTGTAAAATGAGAGAAAAGATCGTAAATCTACAGAGTCCAAACCACTTTGAAATATTTGACCACCTATGATCAAAATTGCTATTACAAAAAGAATATTGGTCGCTAGCTTAAAATATTTACCAATAAACTCAACAAAATCATTCACTACCGTTGATAATTTATCTTAATGAGCAAAAGAAATTAATTTCGATAAAATAAGGACCAAAGGTAGGCATCTTTGGAATGGTGACTGTTAATCCATTGTTAATTGGTACAAAAAAAAAGAGGCATCACCTTTTATGACGCCTCTTAAATCAAAACAATTAGATCAACAATCTATACTTTTAATTTTCTACATTTATATTTAATTATATTGTTTTAGCAAATAGTTTATTAGGTCAGTAGATGTGACAATTCCGACGAGTTCATCATCTCTAAGTACTGGTAATGCATGAAAAGAACCAAGACTCAAGATTTCTGCAGCATCTTTTATAAAATCATCTTCTTGAATACAATGAACACTCTTTGTCATCACTTGCTCCACGGTGAATAAATCATAATACTTAGATTTAATGACTTTTTGGCCGTCTATTTCTAAAAATGAGATTCGCTCAAGATCCGTTTTGCTAATCATACCTATCAATCGATGTCCATCTACCACAGGTGCGTGTCTAATAAAATTTTCTTTCAAAAGTCGTTCCACTTCTGATAGGCTATTTTTTAAAGTAACACTAAATGGTTGCTTGGTCATAATAACTGACACTTGCTCTCTTTTTTTGATCGTCATGATAGATTGATTTTAAAGATAGAGAACATGTTGTTGACTTTTAATGTCACAAAGATATCTTCCTTAATAAGAGTAATCAATGACCAAAATCAACTTTCTAAATGACACTTGTCATCACTACTGGGGCATATTTTTTAGCTTATCAAGCTTTAAAAGTAAAATTTTATTGTCATCAATAGAAATTAATCCTTCACTCTTAAAATCAGACAATGTTCTTATCGTTGTTTCTTTTGCTGTACCAGCAAGACTTGCTATGTCGTCTCTTAATATAGACATATTGGTAGCATGTTTTGCTTCACTGAACTTGAGAAGAGCATTGGCTACTCTTTTACGAACGGAACTGTAGGCCATTTCAATCAATTGTTTCTCTATTTCTTCAGACTGATTGGCCAGCATTTTGATAAATTTGGCAGAAAACTCTCTATTATTAAACAATAATAAGGTGAAGTCTTCTATTGGCACAAGTCTTATCGAACAATCATCAATAGCTGACACCGTGTCATAATATTTTTCTCCCTTGAGTAGTGGTAGGTAACCAAAGAAGTCTCCCTCTGAATAAATATTAGTGGTAAATTCTTTTCCGAAATCATTAATTTGAAAACTTTTTACACTACCAGTTTCCACAAAATATAACCATTTAGGATACTGTCCTACTTCATAGATGGTATCTCGTTTATGGTATTTTCTGACTTCCCTGTTTTCTGATAACTTGTCAAATTCTTTTTGGGCTTTTGCTTCATCTATAAACCGCTGAAGTCCTTGACTAGATTTTTCAAAAGAAGACTTAATACGTGCACTTTTCTTAAGTCTCAATTCTATCGTGTCCAAAAGCTGAATATCGTCATAAGGTTTTGTTATGTAGTCATCTGCTCCGAGTCCCATACCTTTTCTAAAATCTTCTTTCTCTGTTTTAGCAGTCAGAAAAATAAACGGGATATCCATGGTAGATGGGTGATTGGCAAGGATTCTTAATACCCCGAAGCCATCTATTTCAGGCATCATCACATCACATAAGATTAGATCTGGTATGTTGTCTAATGCTGCAGCTGTACCTAATTTGCCATTTTCGGCTGTGGTAACATTGTATCCAGATAATTGTAACAACTCTTCTAAGTTTTCTCTGACATCTTTATTGTCTTCTATGATTAAGATTTTAGCTTGCATTTGTAATATATTATTGAATTTATATAAAATTATGAATGGTTAGTATCTGGAATAGTGATGGTAAATTTGCTACCTACATATCTTGTGCTTTCGAAAGAAATATTTCCACCTAGTATTTCTACATATCCTTTGACAATGTTCAGACCTAGCCCAGTTCCCTCTATGTTAGTGACATTACTAGCTCTAAAAAATCGATCAAATAGATGTTTTTGTTCATCATCTGGGATACCTATACCTTTGTCTATAACCGAAAAAGATATTTCATTTCCATTTCTATCTAGGTTGCACAATATTTCAGCATTTTCAGGCGAATATTTGATTGCATTAGAAATGAGGTTTATCATGATGTTTTTCACAATTTTAACGTCAGATCTCACTATTTTTTGATCAAAAGTACAAATCGTTTGAAGCGTTTGGCCTTGTTTTACAATAGTTTTGAGTTCTTCTGTGATTTCTTTGATTAATTCACAAATATCAAAATCTTCAAAGATAGGTTTTGTTTTTCCTTCTTCCAGTTTATTCATAGACAAGAAATCGTTTAGAATGCCTGTAAGATGGGTCACAGATGACTTTATTTTTAGAATATGTTTATCTCTATTTTCCTGTTGGGCAGTCTCTGTATATCTACCGATCAGTGACACGGATGATAATATGGTTGAAAGCGGAGTTCTAAATTCGTGTGATGCCATAGATACAAATCTAGATTTTAGTTCGCCTAACTCTTTTTCTTTTGCTAAACTTTGTTCTAATTCTAATTCTCTTTGTTTTAATTGTGTTTGGGTAGCTATTCTGTTTTGAATTTCAATTTCATTTTGTTTATTAAGCGCAAGTAATCTGTTAACTACGCTTTCTAGTTCGTAGGTCCGTTCAATGACCTTTTTTTCAAGTTCTTCATTGAGTTGCTTAAGACTCTTTTCAGCGGATTTTATGTCAGTGAGATCATGGATGAAGCCAGTAAAAATGGTTCTATCTTGCAATACAACTTCATTTACAGATAACCAAAAAGGAAAGATTTCACCATCTTTTCTTTTGCCAACAACTTCCCTACCTATTCCAATAATCTTTGCGGTACGAGTTTCCTGATAATTATTGATATATTTATCATGATGTGCACTTTGTTCGGCTTGCATGAGCATATTTACTTTATTCCCAATCAATTCAGATTTTTCATATCCAAACTGCCTGCATGCAGCAATATTAACTTCCTCGATCGTTCCTTTGTGGTCTATGATGATGATACCATCCACAGCTGATTCGAATATTGCTTTTAATCTAGTGACAGCATCAGATACAATCATAAAATGTTTTAATTTAAATAAGGAAATAAAATTAGGTCAAAAGTCATGTTTTAGAAGATAATATGGTCAGACTAATAATCATCTTTGGATATGATTTAAATCATATTTTCGGAATCTAAACATATTCATCTTTGACACAAATTTAAACAAAATATATCATATGAACATTCTAAACCCAATTTCTAGTATCATGACGCACAATCCAATTACCATTGGCGCGCATGAAAGTTTGGCTGTGGCTGCAAAATTATTTGAGAATAATCGAATTCATCATCTACCTGTTTTGGCAGATGGAGGACTTGTTGGTATGATTAGCAAATCTGATTTTCAGTTATTTAAGAGAGGATTTACTAATAACGAGAATGAAAAGATGGAAGAAGAAGTCAGAATGAATAATTATCTTGCAAAAGATATCATGACCGCTAAACTTGCAAAACTTGATCCCGATGATAAAATAAATGTGGCTCTTGAAGTATTCAAAGAAAATTTATTTCATGCCATTCCTATTGTTGCCGATGGACATTTAGTTGGGATCGTGACTACTTATGACATCATAAAACGATTGGCAATAGACAATGAAAGTCATGCAAGCTATGATAATTTATAATTATATCTTTTAAGTTTGATTGTCATTTAATAAAAGTGCTTATTTGTAATAATTAGAAGTCAAATATGTTTAGAACGTGACTTTTTTCTTCTAAAAATATTTAAAAATGTTGATGTTTCAAAACTAAATTGTTTGTTTTATGGTTGATATTAAAATATATGGCACAGAGACCCCAAGTTACCAGTTGGCAAAGTCTAAGCTAACGGACTCCCTTGAACACGCCAAAATAGCGTATTCGTTAGAAGAAGTTCACGAGATCAGCCAATTTATAAACGATAGAGTCATATCCGTGCCTGCCATCAAGGTCAATGATAAACATTTGTTTGAATTAAAAACAAATGGTAGTTATAATCAATCCCTTCGCGAAACCATTCAATCAATATTAAAGATGGAACAATACGGTAATTTAACAAAAATAGTGGTGCCTACAGATTTTTCTGATGCTTCATTCAATGCCTATAATTATGCTAATTATTTAGCAAAACAGTGTGAAGGTATTCTTATGCTTACACACATTTACTTTCCTACATCTACTGATGTAAACAATTTTGCTATGGTCAATCCTGAAGTGGAAGCAATCCATAGACAGAAATTAGAAAGTTTTGTCAAGTCTGTGAATCAGGATTGGATAGGTACTTTTGTTACTGAACCTATCATGGAAGGCGTATTTAAAGTCGGATTTCCGAAAGCTGAACTAGTGGAAATGTCAAAAGAAAAAAACACCATCATGGTGATGGGGACAACGGGCGCTGGAGATTTATTCAAAAAAATATTTGGTTCGTTGTCTTTGGACTTGGTAGAAAATGCTCATTGTCCATTGTTTTTAGTGCCTCCTGACGCCGTGTATGTAAAAAATAATGAAGTTGTTTACCTCTCAGAAGATCTTAAAAAAGATTCTTTACATTTATTATATGTAGGTAAGTTATGCAAAAAGTTGAATTGTATGCTTAAGCTTATCCATTTTAGAAAAGACAATGATGAGCCTTATAATGTTTCAGATGCTATAGGATTATTGGAAAGTTATTATCCTGATCTTAAATATCATATTGAAATCAATGATACAGATAACGTTTTTGATAGTTTGACAAAATTATTTGAAAACCCAAATTATCAACTCTTGGCGATGTCCACACAGCATAGGAATATTTTTCAAAGTTTATTCCATAGAAGTGTGACTGAGTTTGCAGCCCAACACGTTAAGACACCACTTCTTGTCTTAAGTGATTATGCAGAAGCCTTGGAGTAAAATAAATTATTAACTTAGTGTATGAAATGACTACTTTTGCAAGACTAAATCACTAAAGTCATGCCAGTCAAAAAAGTCATTAATGCCAATGAACAATTCCTTTCCGGACCTAATAGTCGTGGAAAGGAATTTTTATTTATATTCAAAGTGTTTTTTCAGTTTTTTAGAGGCTTTAGAAAACTTCATTTTGTAGGTCCATGCATTACAGTCTTTGGTTCAGCAAGATTTCAAGAAGATAATATTTACTACAAACAAGCTTATCAAGCGGGCAAATCACTGGCAGAATTGGGATTGTCTGTGATGACAGGCGGTGGACCAGGTATCATGGAAGCTGCCAATAGAGGTGCATTCGAAGCGGGTGGAGAGTCTATAGGTTGTACCATAAAGTTACCGAAAGAGCAAAGCAATAATCCCTACATGACCAAATTTGTTCGATTTGACTATTTCTTTATAAGGAAAGTATTACTTACTAAGTATTCTTATGGATTTATTGTCATGCCTGGCGGATTTGGTACGTTGGATGAATTATTTGAAACTTTGACTTTAATACAAACTAGAACTTTACATAATTTTCCCGTGGTCATTATGGGGACGGATTATTACCAAGATGTCATAGAATTATTACCCAAAATGATTCAGGATAAGACCATTTCACCAGATGATCTGCACCTGATAAAATTTACTGATGATGTAGATGAAGCCATTGAGCACATCAGAACATATATAGCCAAAAACTATAAAGTCAGATATAAAGCTTCTTGGATTTTGGGAGAGAGGTAGGTTTAAGTTGTTAAGATAAAAATATAATAAGTTTTTTTGTACTCTCAAAAATATGATTAAATTTGTTGGATGAAATTCTGTTAGGCTAAAATGGCTTAATAATTTACACACATTAGAATCAAATTTATATTATGAAATATCCTAAAGGGATCTATAAAGCATTAAAATGAAAAAAATAATTTTACTTTTACTTCTTCTCTGGAATAATACTTTAATTGGAGAAAATATAATTTCTTTCCCAAATTTATCATCTGGGATTATAAATTTGGGGCAAAATATGCAAGTCCAATTTACGGTAAATAAACTTACCATATGCGATACCTATACTATTGATTACGACATCAATTATGTCTCTAAATCAATTACCATCACAGTCGATTATAATTATTTCTCATCTTGTAGCGAAGCAAACTTTGGTTCAATTGAAAAAGTCTCTAAATTGGTACTATTGACAGGTTTTTATAATGTAACCTTAAAATTGAAGGTTTTATCTAACCCAAATCTCAATGAAAATTACCAATTGGGCAGTTTATTTGTTCAGCAAAATCCATTTGCTAGTTGTTCTGATCCATTTATTCCATTTGTTTTTGAATTTTGCCCACAGAATTTTAATAATGTATGCGCTTGTGATGGACAAACATATTTAAATGAGTGTGAGGCATACTTTAAAGAAAAAAAAGGACTTTTTTTAAATGGAAATTGTATGAACTACTTAGATATTCATGATCAGCCATATGAATGTAAACAATATAATAGTTCGTTTGATAAGAAGTTCTTTGTAGAATATGGCTGTTTGCAAAATGAGTTTAAAGGTGAAGAAATGTATTTTAAATATTCACTAAATGAAAAAAAAGATTTGAATATTCGGTTCATTGCTTCATCCACAAATGTAAAATTGTTTTTGGTGAAACTAGAAAATAATAGTTTAGTTTGTTTAGCTAATTCTGTGGGAGATTCTCTAGTATACGACCAATTGGAAAAAGGAGACTATTTTATCATTTCTGATAAACTCGAACAAGGAAATTATTCGGTCAAATTTTGTACTCAAACTTCTTCCGTCATTAATACAAGTGCATCTATAAAAGCTAGTCTTTTTCCCAACCCAACAAATGGTGATTTACGGATTCACAATGCATCCAAACTTATAGAAAAGGTAGAAATCATGGATAAAGTAGGTGTATTGGTCCTTTCAAAGATCATCAATAATTATGAAGATCAATTGGTATTGGATGGTTTAGCAGGGATCTATATAGTAAAAATATGGTATAAAGATAGATCTTCCGAATATCAGAAAATCATTTGTCATAACTAGATTAAGGAATTCCGACAAATCTTAAAGGTGCGATATCTTCAAAGATCAAATCACCTCAGCAACCACAAAAATACTACCACCAATATAAATCAAATCTTGGTCAGAAGCTACACTTTTGGCAGCTGCTAAGGCTTTTCTGACACTTGTGTATGCTTTGCCATGTAAGCCTGAAACTGATGCTGACTCTAACAACGATTTTGCATCAAGGCCACGTGGGATATTTGCTTTGGCAAAATAGTAAGTTGCATTTTTGGGGAAAATATCTAAGACTTTACTTACATCTTTATCATTGACAAAACCTAATACAATATGCATTTTGTCATATTGTAAATGGACAAGTTCTTTCAATATAATTTTTAACCCACCTTCGTTATGTGCGCTATCGGCTATGATAAGTGGCTTATTTGCAAGTATTTGCCACCTGCCCATATACTTTGTTTGAGATTTTAAAGTAGGAAAAAAGTCAATTATTTTGGAAGTGTTGATGTCTATTTTATTACTTAGAAAGTTCAATGCATACAAAGCTGTTATAATGTTTTTTTCTTGAAAAGGTCCATATAAATCTGTTGTCAATTTGTTTATCCAAGTTTTACCGTCTACATTTACATCGTAAGTTTTAAATCCTTGGGTATCACTATTTATTAAGTTAATACTAAGATGATCTTCGGCAAAAAATATTTGACTTTGCATGCTAGCTGCTTTTTTTATAAAGACTTGCTCAATATCTTTTTGTCTTTCACCGATGATGACAGGGATATTTGATTTAATAATGCCTGCCTTTTCTCCTGCGATAGCTTCTAGCGTATCTCCGAGCATATTTTGATGGTCAAAACTGATATTAGTGATGACCGAAAGCAATGGTGAAATCACATTGGTAGAGTCAAGTCGACCACCAAGTCCCGTCTCTATAATGGCATAATCTACTTTCTGATCTTTAAAATAAAGGAAGGCAAGTGCAACCGTCATCTCAAAGAAAGATGGTTTAATTTCTTCTAAGTCATTTTTATATGTATTGATGAATTTTAGTATATATGAACTCGAAATGTATTTCCCATTTATTTTAATACGTTCCCTAAAATCTTTATAGTGAGGAGAAGTGTAAACGCCAACTTTGTAGCCCTGAGCTTGAAGACCGGCAGCCATGATATGTGTGGTGGTGCCTTTCCCGTTTGTACCTGCTATATGAATGGTTTTAATATAGTCTTGAGGATTTCCTGCTTTTTCACAGAGAGCAATTGTATTTGTCAGGTCTTTTTTATAAGCAGAAGGACCTTGTCTCTGGAACATAGG
>DAOLFJ010000422.1:0-3453 GCA_035326365.1 Saprospiraceae bacterium
CTTTTATCGTCAGAACCCTAACCTATTGATTAGCAACTAAGAAAATTTTTAAACATACTCTAAGAAGTAATGTACCATTGGTCTGTTTTTTGTTAAAATTTATATTCTGAAACTAGAAAAATACTACTTTTGAGCGAATATTTAAAATTATACCTAAAAATCAATATCCTACATATGAATTACTTTATCGCTATTTTCTTTGCTTTGCAGATTATGATTATCAACAACGACACAGAAATAAAAGAACCATACATCGAGACATTCGAACAAATTAATGACCAAGTTTGGTATCCTTTTATCCAGTCATACCAAGATCTAGACACAGAAGCGTTTATGCGTTTGCATAGTGCTAAGGTAGTCAGAATGGACTTAAATGAAGGATTGCAATATGATATTGATACATATTTTATACACCAGCAAGAAGTAAATGACCATTACAAGTCTACTAGGAAGAGACGAACTATAGAGTTAAGGTTTCAACATAGGTCAGTGCAAGATTCTTTTGCTTACGAGATAGGTTATTACAAAGCTACTTCTTATGTTCCAAGAGAGGCAAAGGGTACCGAATACTATGGTAAGTTTAATGTTATTTTGAAAAAGGAAGAAGGTACTTGGAAGATTATTTCGGATGCTGATCATGGCCAAGTACCCAATTATTTATATTTTGCAAGCAAGGAGATGGAAGATTTTGAGCCTTTTAAAGGTCCTGAAGAACCTAAAAGGAGGTATAGATAATATTTTACTCAAAAAAATGTTTTATGCGTTACATCATATTTGATCTAGAAGCAACTTGTTGGGATAAAGGGGAGAAAAAAGACAACGAGACGATAGAAATCGGGGCAATAATGGTGGATGAAAACAAAGAAATAGTAGATGAGTTCTCCCAATTTGTCAAACCAATAAAGTATCCTACCCTAAGCGATTTTTGCAAGAATCTAACATCTATCAGGCAAGAAGACGTAGATGATGCACCATTATTTCCTGTTGTTATAGAAGATTTTAAGTCTTGGATAGACGTGGAGAATAAGGATTATGTTTTGTGTTCTTGGGGATTTTATGATCGCAAACAATTTGAATCAGACTGTGCGCTGCACCATTTAGATACATCTTGGATACAGAATCACATCAGTCTTAAACATCAACATGGGCAGATCAGGAATCTGAAACGGGCTATTGGAATGCAAAATGCTCTTGAACTAGAAGGTTTCAGACTTGAGGGTACTCATCATAGGGGTATTGATGATGCACGGAATATCACCAAGATATTTTTGAAATATTTTGAAAGTTGGAATTTTGACTTTCAAAAGTAGAAGTGCATCTTTTTTACACAAAAACTATTTTAAAATTCATTTTGTCTCCTTTAGGATTAGGGTAAAACAAAATGATTTTTGAGCTAAGTTAGCATTTTGATATTCAAAAGTAGTATCTTTGATTGTCTTATAACGAGTATAAGAATTCCCTTTAATCATTAAAGAAACAAATAAAACAGGCAAATGAAGTTTGTAAAAATCTTATTAGTCATTCTTGCAGTCATTGTCATCATATTGCTTGTGGCAAGGTATAAATTTAGTGTCAATCCGCCGCTAGGTTTATTGGTCAAGCCAAATAATACTAATCTTCCATTAGAAAAGTTGAAACTTCCTGAAGGATTTGTAATATCCATATTTGCTGATAGTGTCGTCAATGCTAGGTCACTTTCTTATTCGCCAAGTGGAACTTTGTTTGTCAGCACAAGATCAGAAGGCAATGTTTATGCTCTCAAAGATACAGATGGTGATTACATCGCAGACAAAAGATATACCATTATACAAGGTGGAAATATGCCCAATGGCGTGGCTTTCAAAGATGGTGACTTGTATATTGCAGAAGTAAATCGTATTTTGAAGATATCAGATATTGAATCAAAACTTGACAATCCTGGTACTCCTGAGATCATTTATGACAAATATCCTACAGACAAACATCATGGATGGAAATATATAGCATTTGGTCCGGACGGTAAGTTGTATGTACCTGTAGGTGCGCCATGCAATATATGTGAATCCAAGGAAAAGGTGTATGCAAGTATGACAAGGATGAATCTTGATGGCAGTGATATGGAAGTGGTACATTCAGGTATTCGTAATAGTGTAGGTTTTGATTGGCATCCCGTTACTAAAAAGTTATATTTTACTGATAATGGTCGTGATATGATGGGCGATGATGTCCCTAAATGTGAGTTAAACTATGCATCCAGCGAAAATATGCACTTTGGGTTTCCATATTGTCATCAAGGTGATACCCCAGATCCTGAATTTGGTAAAACTAAAAAATGTGATGAGTTCACACCACCTGCTGCAAAACTTGGTCCACATACTGCACCTTTGGGTATGACTTTTTATACTGGCAATCAGTTTCCTGAAATATATCATAATCAGATATTTATAGCAAGACATGGATCATGGAATAGAAGCAAAAAAAGTGGCTACGACATTGTTTTGGCAACGCTAAATGCAGATGGTACGGTATTGGATACTAAACCATTTATCACAGGTTGGCTAGACGAAGGTACAGATGATGTATGGGGAAGGCCAGTAGATATGGAATTATTACCTGATGGATCTATGCTGATATCGGATGATTATGCAGATGTTGTGTATCGAGTTTATTACAAAGGATAGTGATGAAGAAGGAAAGAAAAGATGATAGTTTTATAAAACAACCATACTTCCAGGGTGGTGAAAAAGCCCTAAAGGAATTTGTCAATACCCATCTAGTCTATCCAGAGATGGCTAGGGTGAATAATGTAGAAGGTGATGTCAGTTTGCGCTACGAGATCAACCATAAAGGAGATGTGACCGATGTCAAAATCATAGGTGGCTTAGATCCATCTTGTGACGAAGAAGCAACTAGGGTAGTGAAGTTATTGAAGTTTGTTGTGCCAAAAAATCCGAGAGGACTTAAGGTGACTTTTCATAAGAATATAAGGATTCACTTCAGATTAAATCAAGTAAAACAGGCACCAGTAACTCCCGTTTCTGTACAAGGTGATATACCTTCCACCAGCTTGAATATGCAAATAAGCTATACGATAGTCACAGAGCCGAAAAAGGATAATGAAGGCATAAGTCCTAAACCAACTTCCTATCAATATACCATAAAGATGTAGGCGTATTTTATTTTGCGATTTTTCAGTTTAGATGTGTAGATTAAGAGAGTAGCGATACTACACTACTAAGCCAAGCTAAGCGAGAACACTTATCTTAATGATATAATGATGTATCTTAGCTTTCTTTCCTCGCATTTAGTCTTATGTAAATTCACATCAACAAAAAAGACCCGATATATCCGAAGAAATACCGAGTCTTTATTATTTATCATAATGGAGTTGTAAACTTGTTTGCAACCCGGATTATGCGTTAGAACTTTGTCATGAGAAGCTAAAATGCAATAAATCAGCTATTTATATTCGAA
>DAOLFJ010000423.1:0-3451 GCA_035326365.1 Saprospiraceae bacterium
AGTATCTTGGCACAAGCAAAAGAAGTTTTGCTCCGACCAGATACTTATATGGGCGACCCTACTTGGGGCAAGATCGCAGAAAGTTTGGTCAAGCCAGTAGAACTAAAAATGCATCAGTTAAAATCAGAACGTGCACCTTTTCAGATCTACGGAGAAAACGAAATAGAAGATGCGGCCAAATATCAACTGTACGAATCTCTCAAACTTCCCGTAGCCGTTAAAGGTGCATTAATGCCTGATGGACATGCAGGATACGGACTACCGATTGGTGGTGTATTGGCTACGGACAATGCGGTCATTCCTTATGGCGTCGGTGTGGATATCGGCTGTCGGATGAGTTTGTCTATCTTTGATTTGCCTGGAACTTATGTCAATGGTCGGGAAGATGAACTAAAAAACATACTCCAAGAACACACTAAATTTGGCATGACCGAAACACACAAAATCAAGGCCGATCATGCCGTGTTGGATAGGAAGGAGTTTCGAGAAATTCCACTGCTAAAAGGCATGCTCGACAAGGCGTACAAACAATTGGGCACTTCTGGTGGTGGCAATCATTTTGTGGAGTTTGGCATCGTGGATATTGATCAGACATTGCCTGAATGGAAACTTAAACCAGGTAGTTATTTTGCAGTACTGTCTCACAGTGGTTCGCGTGGATTGGGTGCCAATATTGCCAAACATTATACGACCCTCGCTATGAAGCAGTGTCCTTTACCACGTCAGGTGCAGCATCTGGCGTGGTTAGATCTGAGCACACATGATGGTATGGAATATTGGTTGGCGATGAACTTGGCCGGTGATTACGCAGCTGCTTGTCACGAAGATATACACCGTCGCCTCAGCAAAGCACTAGGCAAGAGAGTATTGCTCAATATCTCTAACAGCCACAATCTGGCTTGGCGCGAAATCGTAGATGGCAAGGAGTGTATCGTTCACCGTAAAGGCGCAACACCTGCAGCTCGTGGCGTAGCGGGCATTATTCCAGGATCGATGACAGCTCCAGGATACATCGTTGCAGGCAAAGGCAATGAACTGAGTCTTAATTCGGCTTCTCATGGCGCAGGAAGGTTGTTT
Source organism: Saprospiraceae bacterium (assembly GCA_035326365.1). Lineage (GTDB taxonomy): Bacteria > Bacteroidota > Bacteroidia > Chitinophagales > Saprospiraceae > OLB9. The sequence continues at coordinate 1,078 of DAOLFJ010000423.1, forward strand.
TCTCGAGCCCAATGCAAAAGTCAGTTTACACAGCATGAGATCAAAAAACGCCTTAAAGATGCCGGCGTGACATTAATAGGTGGTAGTATCGACGAGTCGCCCATGGCGTACAAAGATATCCAAAAAGTGATGTCGCTACAAACAGAGTTGGTGGATGTGTTGGGCACATTTACACCTAAAATTGTAAAAATGGATAAAGGATAAAGCCATGCAAAAGTTAATTCAAATTACATCAGGTCGTGGACCGGCTGAATGTACCCGAGTAGTCGCTCGGGTACTTAAGATTTTATTGGATGAAGCGAGGAGCCAAGGATTAGATGTTCAAGTATTGCAAAAAGTGTCAGGAGACGAAAATGGGTCTGTAGAGACAGTACTTTTGTCCATAGAAGGAGATCAATCGTTGAGTTTTGCAGCATCATGGGTGGGTACAGTCCAATGGATAGGAGAGAGTGAAATCCGCAAAGGCCATAAGCGTAAAAATTGGTACATAGGCATATTCGAAGTGGGAAATTCGAAAGATATGGAAATCAAAGATAGCGACATTTCTTATCAAGCGATGCGTAGTTCGGGCGCAGGTGGTCAGCATGTCAATAAAGTGAGTTCTGCTATCCGAGCAACTCATCTTCCCACAGGAATACAAGCAGTAGCCATGGATAGTCGCTCACAGCATCAGAATAAAAAACTGGCTTATGAACGTCTCCTAGAGAAAATCCGTGACAGACATCTCGAAACATTAAAAACCAATGAATTGGCTCAATGGAAAAACCAAATGCAGATAGAACGTGGCAATTCTGTGAGGACATTTCGTGGATCCGATTTCAAAAAAATGAAAGTAGAAAAGGGGTATAAATCCCAAAGGTTAAAACTTAAAAACAATTTAAAAAGTAATTTAAATAATGAGTTCGATAGATAAATACTTAGTGATGACTTTAAATGCCTATCATTATATGCTAGAAGAAGCCATAGAATCTCTAAACCTTGCAAATTTAACAAACCATTCTTAAAAACATTTGTTATAACAAATATAACTTATTTTAGACATGGAAACGAATCACAGAAGGAGTTTTTTTAAAAAATTAGGATCATCTTTAGTGGCAACAGTTGGCGTTGTGACTGGTGTTAATTCCTTACAATCAAAATCAGATATGCAAATAGAAGATCAACAAAAACCAATAATCGAAGTGAAACCAATGGGTTTTATTTGGGATACTTATGACCCTTTTTTGTTTTGTGTGCACCATGAAGACAAATTTCCTGTAGGAAATGGCGAGATGGGCCCCGAACCACAACACTTAGAAGGTAGATCCATAGGCGATGATTTTATCATTCGTGATGGATGGCGTATGTATCATGGAACCGCTATTCCTGGGTTTCCTGGACATCCTCATCGTGGATTTGAGACCATTACGGTTGTGCGAGAAGGTTTTGTAGATCATTCCGATTCTATGGGCGCATCAGGTAGGTATGGTGAAGGTGATGTACAGTGGATGACAGCAGGTCGTGGTGTACAACATGCAGAGATGTTTCCATTGATCCATGATGATAAAGAAAATCCTATGGAGTTATTCCAGATATGGCTCAATCTTCCCAAAAAATCAAAGATGGTAGATCCGCATTTTAAAATGTTGTGGAGCAAAGATATACCTAGATATCAAGTTCAAATTGGTGATCAAAAAGGGGTAGAAGTAGAAGTTATTGCTGGTGAGATTGAAAATCATAAAGCACCATCGCCTGCTCCCAATAGTTGGGCCGCTGATCCACAGAATGAGGTAGCCATTTTTAATGTCAAAATTGCACCTGGTGCGACCTTTATTTTGCCAAAAGCATCTCTTGGGATCAATAGAACTATCTATTTTTATCAAGGTGAAAAATTGAATATTGGCGACCAAACCATTACTAAATATAATCTAGCGAAAGTAAGATCAGAAATGACACTCGAAATTGAAAATATTTCTGATGTCGATGCGAAAATCCTTGTTCTACAAGGCAAACCTATCAACGAACCTGTAATGCAATACGGACCATTTGTCATGAATACGAAAGAAGAAATTCACCAAGCATTTGATGAGTTTAATAAAACCAAATTTGGTGGTTGGCCTTGGCCTTCATACGATATAGTGCACGACAAAAACACAGGTAGATTTGCCAAATATGCGGATGGTACATTTGAAGCTGGAAGTTGATGGCTGACACTTAATTGTTGATTTTTATACCACTAAGTTTACTAAGATTACCACTTAGGTTCACAAAGTTTTTTCCTCTAAGTGGCTCTTACTCCATTCTCTGTTTTCTTAGTGGTTGACTATTTTACCACTAAGTTCCTTTGCTGGTTTTCTATGGTTCAACCAAGCATTAATTGATATTTTTTTAATAC
>DAOLFJ010000424.1:0-3449 GCA_035326365.1 Saprospiraceae bacterium
AGTATTACCTATCGTATCTTGTGCTGTGACAATTTCTGAATCATTCGTCCATGCATCTGTCAAATTCTGATTGCAAACTTGTGCTCTTAAGCTTACTTGAACTTGTGCACTTTGACCAGGTAAAATTGTACCGGTATAAAGCATTTTTGCAGTACTTGTGTTTGCGTCATATGTCCAACCTGTGTTACCTGTTGTTGTCCATGCAAATCCACATGGTATGTAATCAGCTATCGTAATATTCTTAGCAGCTACACTACCTTGATTGAATACACTAATATTAAATGTAACTACATCACCATAATTAACGGAACCAACATGATTTGACGTTTTTCTAAGAGCAAGGTCAAAGACATCAATACCTGCTGGGTCTGAATCGTCTTCATCTTCACCTTCAAAAGAATCACCATCAATAACATTATCATTCGGATCGCCTGGGAATACCAGATTGTCATTATCCACAACGTCATCCATATTATTATCTACATCAAGCTGAGGCACGCCACTTTCGTTTGTAGCCCCACTTATTTCTGCTCTGTTTATCCAATTTGTAGGTGAACCAGTTGACCTAGCTAAAATCAAATTGATATTCAAATCTACAAATGCCCCTAACCCTAGTGGTGAAGTGATAGTATATTTAAGCTGTCCACTTCCTGCGTCAGTCCATCCAGCATTTATTGCAGGATCAAAAGAATAACCAGATGGGATGTAATCAGTAATTTCAATATTATTTGCTATTACATTGCCTTGATTAAATACTCTGATAGTGAAAGGAACCACATCACCATAAGCAAAGCTTGCTGATGAATTGACTACTTTTCTAAGCGCTAAGTCAAATCGTGCTTTCACAACAAAGTTCTCTGGGTCATGATCATCTTCGTCACCACCTGCTTTTCCATTTCCACTTATATCATTATTTGTGGTATAAGTATCATTGTTAGGATTATCATCTGGAGTACTATCAATATCGTCAACTACATTTCCTAGCCCATCTGTAAATCTACTAACTTCTGCAATGTTCGTTTTAGATCCTGCAGAACAATTACCAACTAACATTCTGACCGTCACAACAGTACTTTGGCCACTTGTAAGTGGTGCCAGCAATAACCCATTAGCTGTACTTAAAGTGATTGAAGCTGTTGAATTACCATTGTCCACCCAGTTATTATCAACCAATGTAAGACATTCAGGATAGTAGTCTGTAACTGTAATGTTATCTAATGCCTCAGTTCCTTGATTTGTCACTTGTATTTGGAAATTGATGAATTCTCCTTCTTCGACAGTGGTGACTTGACCTGGTGCCAAGATTTTAATTAGGGCAATATCATAATAAGTCTCTGCAGTTGGTACGATGAATAATACTGCAGGATCATGATCATCCTCATCTTCGCCATCCTTGCCATTTCCATCAATGAAATCATTATTTGTATAAACATCATTAAACTGATCATCATCAGGCGTGCTATCCACATCTTCTATGGAATTACCATTTGCATCTGTGGCATCTTCTATCTCAGCCCAGTTCACTTTTGGTCCAACTGTACAACCATTTACTCTTACCGTTAATGGAAGTGTTATAGATTGACCTGGTCCTAATGGTGCATCAAGTTCTCCTGACGCTACACTAATAATTCTAATTGCTTGATTATTAGCCGCATCAAAATACCATGAAGGGTCTAAAAGTGTGAAACAAGCTGGTAAATGATCTAACACTCTAATATTGTCTGCCGAAACATTACCTTGATTATATACATTGATATTAAACACTACCACTGATCCATCTTCTACTCTTGTAGATTGACCTGGTGCAAATGTCTTAGTCAATGCTAAATCAAATTCCGGGTCAACTATAGGAGTTATAGTGAAGAATTCAGGATCATGGTCATCTTCATCTCCACCTTCTTTACCATCACTATTGATATCATCATTAGTGGTATAAGTGTCATTTGTTCTAATATTATCCGGATCACTATCGATATCAGTTACAGGATCTCCCTGGTCATTCGTCGCCCCAGATATTTCTGCCCAGTTTGCATAGTTACCAAAAGTACAACCGTTAAGACTCATGGTAATTGGCACTGTTACGTTTTGACCCGTCAATAACGCAATAGGAAGTCTTCCATTTTCAACACTCAATATTATACTAGCTGTTCCGTTTCCGTTATTTGTCCAAGCTGGATCATCTAATGTTGCACAAGTTGCTAAATAATCAATAACTGCTATGTTGTCGGCTGGAACATTTCCTTGATTATACACTGTTATATCAAATGTTACAGTTGCATTTTGTGGTAATGGGCTACTTTGACCCGCTTTGAATTTTTTAGTCAATGCTAAGTCAAAAATCTCCACAGGTTCTGTCATGATAACCAATGATGCAATGTCATGATCATCTTCATCCATTCCTTCTTTTCCATTTTCATTAATCTCGTTGTCCGTGATTGGACCATCATTGCCATTATTTGCATCAAAATTACTATCTACATCTTCTTGTGGAATTCCATCTGTATTTGTTGCTGCTGAAATCTCAGCATAATTATCCACAGTACTTCCTTCAACACAACTCGTACCTACTCTTAACCTAATTGGTATGATCACAGATGTTTCAGGCATCAATGGAAGATTAATATCTCCATTTGCGGCGCTTAGTACTCTACTTGCTGTTCCGTTACCATTATTAACCCAATTAGGGTCTGCTAAAGTGAAGCAAGAAGGAATGTAATCAGTTATTGTAATATTATCTGCTGCAATATCTCCTTGATTGTACACATAAATATCAAAGTCAACAAAGTCGCCTCTAGATACCATTGGTCTCTGTCCTGATCCTAAAACCTTAATTAAGGCCAAATCGAATTCAGGAACATAACAATTTGGTGCTGGTACGACTACTATATCTGCCTCACATCCAGGCAAGCTAGCTGTCAAGGTGACATTCACTCCCGTTGGGATATTGATCACACTGTTACCACTGATCGTTCCCGCACTTGTGCTCACTGTTGCTGTGCTAACTAGTGTAAAGTTTACACTGTATGTTGCGCCATTTGAACTACAGATTGGTCCACTGATACTAATACTTGGATTCTCACATGGATCCACACAGTTTTCAGGACTAATTATTTCTACTCTCGTATTACATAGTCCATCGATAGCAGAAATTAATAATGTTGTACCTACTGGAATATTGATGATTTTATTTCCAAGCCTAGAACCAGCGCTATGAGTAAATATACCTTCACCATCCCATGTGTATGATACTTCATAAGTATTATTTCCTGAACATATAGGTTGGCCTACTGTCAGCTCAGGATAAGTACACTCAGACTGACATACTATAGGTGCTATAACTCTTTGAGTAGTAACACATCCTACATCTTCAGTAGCCGTAAGTGTAAGATTTACACCTAATGGGATATTGATCACATTAAAGCCACTGATCGTTCCTGCACTCGCTGTCA
>DAOLFJ010000063.1:0-18284 GCA_035326365.1 Saprospiraceae bacterium
TGAAGGTTGGTGTATCATCACTCTAGCGTGTGGAAGACATGTTCTCTTACCGCTTTTTCCTGCGCAAAGTAATACTGCCCCCATAGAAGCTGCGAGACCAGTGCATATAGTAGCTACATCTGGTGCTACATATTGCATGGTATCATAAATACCCATACCTGCTATCACAGATCCGCCCGGACTATTGATAAACATTTGGATATCTCTCTTCGGGTCAGTAGACTCTAAGAATAATAATTGTGCTTGGATAACATTGGCAACGTAGTCATTTACAGGTACGCCCATAAATATGATTCTGTCCATCATGAGTCTGGAAAAAACATCCATACCTACGATATTCATTTGTCTTTCTTCGATGACCTGTGGTGTGAAACCATTAATATCAGGCACCGAAGTCTGCATATATTTATCTAGGTGCATGCTGCTCATATTGAGATGACCAACAGCAAATTTTTTAAATTCATCTTGTGAATACATTCAAAAAAGGGTTTTAAAGTTCGTTAAATAATCTAATCTATTATCTTCGATATTCGAATCAGATTATATTAACAAAAAACCTTACAAATTGTTAACCCTTTCGTTCAGCGCTTTCACTTTTTCTACAAAATCTTCTTGTGTTATAGATACATTGTTCCTTTTTACTGTGTCTCCTATTCTCATAAAGACTCTGTCGGCTAGTATCTCTTCGTATGCTTTATTGACTTGGTCTTTATCTTTCATAAGTCTTTCAACTGTCTGATTAATAAATGAATAGTCCATATTACCATAAGATCTCATGTAAGAAAACACTGTATTGGTAAAGTGTCTTTTTAGATCTTCTTCATCTATTTTGATGTCATAATTCTGAGCTAAATGATTTTTCTGGAGTGACCATCTCATATTTTTGATAAATGGTTCAAATTCCATATTAACTTGCTCTTCCGTTACATTTTCGTTTGTTTCTAACAAATATCTCCTTAAAAAGTCTTCTGGTAGTGCAAAGTTATTTTCTGCAACCATAAAGTCCATGATCTCACGATACATAAACTGTAAAGATTGCTGATCGTAATAAGCTTTAAGATCTTTGTGGAAGAATGCTTTCAAACTAGCTTCATCAGTGATACTTTCGTCGCCAAATGTACTGAAAAACTCTTCGTTCATCTCAGCAGGTTCTACTCTAGAAACTTCTGTAATTTTGCCTTGGAACTTTGCACCAATCACCTGGTCATTTCCTTCAGGTCTTTTCAAAAGATATTTATCTGTATAAGTTTCGCCTTTGTCTTCTAGTTTATGGATGTCGAATACAAAAGTATCACCTATTTTTTTGGTCTGAAGGTCTTTTTTTACTTCTTCATCTTTAATGACATCTACAAGTATGCTAAAATCAGTTTTCCATCCACCTTCTTTGAGTGTATCACCATCAAGTTCGTCCGCTTCTATTTTGATCATATCCATGTTTTGGATTGTATCTTCAGCTTCCACTCTTTTGCCAAATCTTCTTCTTGCAGCATTCAATTCTTCTTCTACAATGGAATCAGGTATTACGACATCATAAAAAGTATATTCATCAGTAGCATTAACACCTTTGATATCTAGCTCAGGTGCAAGTCCAAGGTCAAAAGCAAATTTGTAATCTTGATAATCATTGACATTAAGATTTAAAATCATATTGACTTCTCTATTTGGAAGTGGTTGGCCAAGGTAATTGAGTTTTTGCTCATCTAGGTATCCGAAGAGTTTGTCTTGTACAGCTTGATTAAGAACATCAGAAAGAATGGATTTGCCATACATCTTTTTGACTACAGACATAGGTGTCATGCCTTTTCTGAATCCTTTAAGTTGTGCTTGATTTTTATATTTTTTTAGCTCGCTTTCGAATTTTGGGGAGTAATCACTCGGCTCTAGGGTAAGTTCGATGCTAAGGTTTAACGGGTCGATGTCTTTTCTAACAATCTGCATAGAAAAATATGTATATGATTAATAAAATAAATGGAACATTGAATGTAATAATAAATATAAGATAGTTATTTTTTCTTGCATTCTAATGAGTGCGGGTGGAGGGACTCGAACCCCCAAGCCTCGCAGCACCAGATCCTAAGTCTGGCGTGTCTACCAATTTCACCACACCCGCATTTCAAATAGAATAATGCTTTTTATCAAAAGCGGTGCAAAGATATCATTAATGAATTGAAATAAAAAACAATTTCATTTATTTTATTAAAAATTAATTTTGTAAGGTATCTTATCCATTGTCTTCTGCAATATCAAATTTACAATATCTAATATAAACGGAGAGTGCAAATTGTCGTAAGATTTTTATTTAAATCACTAGTTACAAAGCCATTAATCTATTTATTTCACCGTTTTTTATTTTTTATTTCTAATTTTCTATCACTACTTCGGTTCTTCTATTATATCTGTGTTTTGCTTCCGAACATGGCACATTGTCCTTACATCCATTCCTTAATTTTGATTCTCCAAAACCTTTAATAGAAATTCTATCTTCGTCTATGCCTAGATCAGTGAGGTATTTCCTAGCTGCTTCCGCACGATTTATAGATAACTGTAGATTGTATTCAGTACTTCCTCTACTGTCGGTGTGTGCTTCTAGTCTTACATTCATATCTTCGTTTGTTTGCATAACGGAGGCGAGTGCGTCTAGTTCTTTGGCGGCACCTTTTATGATATTTGCGCTATTGTATTCATAATAAATATTTTCAAAAACGACGACAGCACCTTTTTCGGTAGGAATTATGACTTCATCATCTTTTGTTTGTTCTGTTTTATCAGTCGATACTGTTACTTCAGTCTTTTCTTCGTCATCTTCTTCACTTTGTGGTTCGAGTACCATATTAAATTCTTTGCCGAATGTAGCATAATCGTATATCAAGGTAATTTCATTATGATCTTCTGAGCTGAAAGTAACCAAGTACTTTTGTGTTTTTTTGACGTCAAAACTAGCTATTCCTTCTTCATTTGTAGTACTTGATGGTAGCGATTTACCTTTTTTGGGTGTCAGTTTTAGTAATAAATCACCGGGATCTTTGCCCGAAAGCATATCTATGTTATAACTGGAAAGTGTAAAATTATTGACATCAATAGCGAGTGGTGTCATTGTGACTTTTACATTGTCTAGTGGTTCGAGTGTAAGTTTATCAAGTACGGTCACTTGTGTTTCTACCATAAGGTCAGGGTTGATTTCAAACAGTGGTAAACTCGTTTCAAATCTATAGATATCGTCTCCACCTTTTCCACCCAATCTATTGCTAGTGAAGTATCCAGATTTTCCATTTTCACGCACTATCAATCCTAGATCGTCAAAAGATGAATTTAGTGGTTTGGGTAGTAACTGAGCTTGTGTCCATGCGCCATTTTCCATTTTTGATACATAAAGATCCAAACCACCTATTCCTCCCGATCTGTCCGAACTGAAAATAAGTATACTATCATTCATGAGATATGGAAATATTTCGTTTGCAGATGAATTAATCTGATTGCCTATATTAATGACACTTTTCCATGTATTCCCATCAAGATAAGCAAGATAGAGGTCCATTTTACCATTTCCTGATGCTTTGTCAGATGAAAAAATCATAGTATTTCCATCTTTAGATAGGGTAGGATGGCAGATAGAGAAATGCTCGACTTCCATGTCAATTTTAGCAACCGATGGTTTGACATTTTTTAAGTCTGCTACCATGATTCCCAGATACGCTGTGTCTGTTTCTAGGCCTCTTATATTTCGTTTTTCTTTAAGTGTTCTTGTAAAGTAAAGTAGATTTTTTTGATTATCGTATGCCATTGGTCCTTCATGAAGATCTGAATTTATTCTTTTATCAAAAGCTGATTTTTCCCCTAATGAATTGTCTAAATTGACCAAAGCAAAATTCAAATCGAAGTAGGCTTCTTTTGTATCTTTATCCACTGACTTACCAGGTACAACCATTCCTATTTTATCTCCATAAAAAGATGGAGAAGATTCCATATTTGGTGAATTTACAGTCGCTTCGTTGTGAATTATTAACTTTGAAATGGCTTCATCATTATAGATATTTTGACCGTATACCACGGAATGCATACACAGGGCTATAAAAACAAGCTTAAATTTTATAGTGGATTTACTGATCATTCTCTTAGAAATACCTTGGGTTAACAACGATTGTTTTTATTTTATTTGGCAAAAAACTGTATGATAGTATCACTTCTAGGCTACCATTATCTATTGCTCTTATTTTGGATAATGTGATATCATAAGCAAATCCTAGCATAAGACGATCGGAGAGCTGCATTCCGAATATCAAATCTATAGATTCACCAATATCTCCTGCCGCGCCACCTGTACGATAAGTCATACCAGCTGAATATTTCTCTTGTATGGTAGCACTCAAGTTTAAATCCATACCGAAAGGACTATTCTCGGCAGCTCTAAATAATAATTGTGGTGTGAGTCTCAGGTCGTTATTGATGATAAAAGTACCTCCTGTCATAATGAGTAGATGTCGTACTTCTGTTGAAAATAGATTGTTGCTATCAAAGTCTATATCTGAGCGAATCATTCTAGGTAAAGATCCACCTACATAAAAAGTTTTTGTATTAAAGTAGACACCAAAGCCAGCATTAATCAATGTCCTACTTTGCAAAGCATTCGGAATGGAAGGATCATTCTGAATGCCTTGAATGGCATAAAGTCTAGTATCTGTATAATCCTGTATGTAGCTACGACCAGATATGTTCATTCCCATACTCAGCGTGCCTTCACCCATAAAAAACTTATAGGCATACATCCCTTCGTAGGTGATTTTTTCCGTGATTCCTATGGTTTGTCTTTCAAAATTAAATCCAACGCCTATCCTTTTTGCTAGTCTGGGCAGATTGACGGATACTAGTTGTGCTTTTGGCGCTCCAGGGAATCCATTCCATTGGTCACGATAGAGAAGTGTGAGATTGAGATAAGACTCATTTCCAGCAAATGCAGGATTGATACTCATCTTATTGTACATAAACTGTGTGTACATTTGTTGTTGTTGGCCAAATAATGCCAAGCTTCCAAATAAAAATATGGTTATTAAAATATTCTTTATCATCTCTGTAGAATTAAAAATCCGTTAATTGGTTTTTGCTCTTCACCAAGGTCTAAAACATAAAAATAAGTACCCACTGGTAATTGAGCCCCACCATAACTGCCTTCCCAATCATTCTGATATGGTCTGCCTTCATATACTTGTTGTCCCCATTCATTAAAGACTATCAATCTGTTATTTGGAAACCTATTATTATCCAAACAAGGCACTACGAAAGCATCATTGATACCATCACTATTGGGCGTAAAAATATTTGGCGGGCGACAGAATATTTCTTCCGAAAAGGTTATACTTACTACTGCTTCATCACATAGCAGTTCACAAAAATCAGCACATATTTGATATTTGATGATCATTGTTTCTGTATACCTTGGATCCGAAGTGTACCTAATATTATTACCTACTACGGTAGCGGTGCCATATTTTGGTAATTCAGTTATAGTAATATTTGCATTATCTGGTATCTGGTCGTTTGACAATATGTTGAATAATCCTTCTTGTCCTAAGATCAACTCATAATTATCGTCTGTAGCTAGTGGACTAAATTCTACATAGATATTTATGGTGTCTCTAGAGAAGGCACTACAACCTTCGATACAATAGTCCAAAAGTATGATATTATTCCCAATCTGAAGTCCTGAAATTACTGGCGAAACAATGGTGTTATTAGATATTATAACATTGGGTGTGACTGCTGTCCAAAGTGGATTGACTGTAGGAGGACCATGTACAGACACTAATTGGATAAATTCTCCAGGACAAGCTACGATATCATCTTCTATGGCTTGTGCTTTCACATCAGGTGGGATATTAACATTAATGATCAATGGTTGCGAAATTTTTGATCTACATGAACCCACATTGGTATAAGCACTCAAAAAGTTGGAACCAGTCGTAAAATTTGAAAGATCATCAATCTGTAAACAAATTGTATTGCCCTGAGTGATGACTTCTCCTGAGACATTATTGATGATTATAATCTCGCCATTTTGTTGGATGGTCGAAGGGTCGAAACATATTTCAAGGCCATTCATGCTAGTCTGACAAACGTTTATAATGCTTTCGCTGAATGCAGGAATACGAATTTCTTCAGTAATCTCTACGTTTTGGCTTTGCGCTACATTAGAAAAACATCCATTTTGTTGAATGGTTAAGGAGTAAACACCTTCATATATAGATGTGACATTTGGAATTATTGGATTTCTTGTATTGCTACTAAAGTTTGGTCCTGTCCAGCTATAAGTCGCCCCAGAAACTAAATTTGCATTTAGAGTGATGGTATCACCAAAACATATGGGAGAATTGGTCGTAATTATAGGGGTTTGTGGTTTAGTTCTCACTTCGATATTTAAAGTATCAGATAGGTCAGAAGAACAACCTTCAGAAATTGCTTGAAGTGAATAAATACCGCTATTAATGGCTGCTGCATTTGGTATCAATAGACCTTCACTACCTGAATTCACTTGTCCTAATGGTGTCGCCCAACGATAAGTAAAGTTTGTATTTCCATCAAGAATATTGATCCTTATGGTATCTCCACTACAGTAAAATGGTGGCGAAACGATGGATGGTGTGGCAGGTGTAATATGGAAATTTACAATAGTCTCAAATGCTTCTGAAGGGCATCCTTCATTGAGTACTACTAGTGTATAAATACCTGTATCTTGTTGTGTGACATTGGTAATTCTTGGATTTCTACTTGTATCACTGAAACCATTATTTGATGTCCATTGATAGGTATATGCTTCATTATTTGGAAATACAGAAGGGAAAAAGTTGATGACATCTGTACTTTTCATACAAGGTTCAACATCATTACTCAATGCAGTAATATCAGGAACACTGATCACATTTACTATTGTACCAGCATTGTTTTGGCATGAAGTAGGAGTCGTAATGGTGACAAAATATTCTCCTGCTACGGCTAATATGGTAGGATTAGACATAGATGGTATGTTGGGCACAGGTCCATCCCAAGTATAGGTGGCATTGGGTACAAAAGTTGCTAACAATTGGATAGAATCTCCTGCGCATACAGGTCCAGAATTGGTGGCACCGATTTCTAATAAATTATCAATGGCAATTGCCTTACCTATTGAAAATTCTGACGAACAAGAACCTTTAAATACCCTAACTTTCCATGTACCTTGCAATCCTGATTGTGCATTAGCAATGATTAAGCTATTATCCATTGTTGTTTGGAATAAGACATCATTCAGAAACCATTCATATCGTTCGCCATTCGGTGAGTTTATGGCGATCATATTAAAGGTAGTACCTTGACAAAATATATCAGCTGCACTTATACTCGGACGTGTAGGTCGCTCTAGTATGGCTACTGTTGTAACTGCTGTATCAGAGACGCACCTTCCGTTTTTAATGACCAAAGTATATTTTCCTGCATTTGCTAAACTTACATTGTTAATGATTCTAGGTAGACGTCCAGTTTCGTTATACCCAGCTGGTCCTGACCAAGAATAAACAAAATTTGCATTATTGACTGATGTGCCTAGCACGATATTGTCACCTTCGCAAGGGGATAGCAGTAAATTATTAACCGAAGCTACGGGTACTTCACGCACGGTAACTTTTAGGAGTGATGATGGATTGGAAGAACAGTCTGGACCTTTAGCTATGATGTAATAAAAGTGAATTCCTTTGGAAGGAGATATAACTAATTCTGGTGATTGGGTGATATTTAATAATACACCTGTCGGAAAGATGCCTTCATACCACTCATAAGAAATGTTGCCACTATAGTTTGTGGTTGTGAGGATTAATTCTGTTCCCTCGCAAATTGTATCTTGATTAGGCACTAATGCAGGATTGGTCAATGGTTGAATATTTACCAATACAGAACCAACTGATACACAACCATTAAATCCTGTCACAGTAAGTATGTAAGTACCATTAAAAGATTCATTTACATTTGGAATTAGTGGATTTTCTGTAAAGAACTCGGCTGGACCTGTCCAATGGAAAGTGTAAGTATTTGGAACATTAGACGGTGGTACATTTGCAAATAATTTTAAAGTATCGTTTGTGCATAGTCCTGCTGAAAAAGTAGGCATCAATTCTCCTGCTTTGACTCTTACTAGAGATGTACAAGTATCCATGTTACCTTGGCTATCTGAGACGATCATATCTACTTCTACGTCAGCCCCTACCATCGAGCAGTCCAATGTAGGTGGGTCGAATGCGATACTAGTAACACCACAATTATCCATGCTACCGTCATCTATATCAGATACTTGGATGATATATGGTTCTAAACCTGAAGGATGAATGTTGATAGCGGCATTTTTGCATTTGGCCACTGGCTTTTGATCGTCGATTACAAATATTTCAAAGTTGCAACTTCCTGTATTGCCAGCTAGATCTTTGGTATTTAAGGTAATGAAATTTCTACCACCATTCAATATTAAGTCAAGGTTGAATAGATTGCTATTCACAACCATGTTATTGATATTGGTCGCACCGCTACTACTTATGGTAAATGTGGCATCAGCATATCTGAGTCTCCCTTGGAGGTAACTTTCGTTGTCTATAGTTTGGGTTTGTGTAAGTGGCGTACAAGGATTGATACCTCCATCTTGGATACTTGAATTAGGAATAGCTAGTAGGGATACTTGATTATTCACAATCCAGATATTAAAAATATCATATGGTATTTCAAACGTTGCCCTTATCAAACCACATTGGTCTGCTGATGAAGAGATCGGTGTATTGCCTATGATGTATCCACCAGGTCCTAAGATTTGGAAAAACTCTCCTTCATTTCCATTGTCACCATAAAATTCTATTTCTAGGGTGACGTTTTGAGTGTTATGCCTAATGGGAAAAATATCTGTAAAAACCAGTTGTTTGTTTCGTGCAATGTGCCTTCCTGAGCCTGCATCAAATAGAAATGAAAGCAAAGCAGCTTCTTTAGATGATGGACTTATTTTGTCATACACTCTGTCCAAAAGACAGTTTTCGATGACTTGGAAATTGATAGGAAGTGGTATAGTATCTTTACAAACACCATTACTTAATATCGAATTACCATTTGGTGGGCAATTTATAATTGGTTTTATTTCATCCACTACAATTACAGGTACACTACATATCGAACTATTGGATGCGCAATCTGTAAAGTGAAATTCTACTATATGGTTTCCAATTGGGAATTCAAGAGATAATGTGTCTATGTTTTCAAATGAAATGAATGCGCCATTATTAATACTGTAGCTTTTTTGAATGGTATTGATCTGATCTATTTCAATGCTGATGGTGGCTTCGATAGCGCCACCTGCACAGATATCATTGACAGAAAGTACTGGGCTGCCTGATACCACATTAGGATCGAATAATAAATCTATAAATCCATCTTGAATCCAATCAGATACCTTATCTTTCGGTAGTGAAATATCAAACATCCTACTTGAACATTGGCCTTGCCCATTAGGTGTTTGCCCCAAAATTTGCCCATCTTCGTCTTTGATTATAAAGAACTCAGTGGCATCATCTATGTCTAAGTTTTTGAGATTTATCGTTAGGATGGCATCATTCGTTGGTACCGATAATGATGGATTGAATGGACCTACTCTTAATGTTACAGCCTTTACAATAGACTCGTTATTTCCTGGATCATCGGATGTGACAAGGGCGGAAACTTTCCTAATGATGGGAGATTCGGCTTCGATGCAGTCATCTATTGATTGAGGTATGACAATATCAACTATAGCATTACATCCATCTTCAGTCGTAGAAACTCTGATAGCTTCGGGACAATTGCTTATAACAGGAGAATTTGTGTCGCTGATGCCAAAAATAGCTGATGTCACCGCTGTATTCCCACAGGTATCGTAATAAACAAAATCAACTT
Source organism: Saprospiraceae bacterium (assembly GCA_035326365.1). GTDB lineage: Bacteria > Bacteroidota > Bacteroidia > Chitinophagales > Saprospiraceae > OLB9. Next base: position 9,928 of record DAOLFJ010000063.1, read on the forward strand.
CTACAAACCTTAAAAAACCATCTAGTATTGAAGGGCAACTTTGTGTTGGTAATGTTAAAGGCAGCTCTCCAGGATAAGTATTCTCATTATTTATATCATAACTTCCTTTTACAGCTGCAAACTTTTGTAATGGTCCACAACTAGGTAAAGCATCTGATCCTCCCATATTTTGTATCCATGTAGCTAGTAAGGCATCATAATCTAATTGAGACAGGCAGTCGTATGTTTGATTATTTGCTACCGTGACTATGATCGGATCAACGTTTTGTATTACATTGATTACTTGAGCATATGTACTAATGTTGCCACAGACATCAGTTATAGAATAAATCCTATCAATCACAGTATTACATCCAAGTGATCTGGTATTGTCAATAAATGTAACAGAAATAGCACTGCAATTATCCTTGATATTGTATAAGTAGACGCTATCTGCATTGTTTTCAAAAATACTACATGAAACATTTACCATAGGTAATGAATCAAATTTAGGCGCTTCGGTGTCCCTTACCGTTATCACTTGTTGGTGAGATGCAGTATTTCCACAAGCATCTGTAACCGTCCAGGATCTAGTGATAGTATAATTATAAAATGTGCATCGGTTGGGATCTGTTCCTTTGGTACTAGTCTCGACCAAGACAGGGTTCACACTCATATCACAATAGTCAATGGCTGAAATCGTAGGACTTGGTATTTGACTACAGTCGACAGTTACATTTATAGGTGGCGTGACAAAAACAGGTGCGATATTATCTACGACCCTAAAATTGGTCGTACCTGGTGTAATGGTCAGATTTTCACAAGCATCTCTTACAAAAAAGTTTATATTTAATGTCCAATTGCATACACCGTCAGGGATGGTAGGGTATGGGCCATTTGCAATATTCCCAGAGCCTGATTGAACAGGTGTATTACCTACTAAAATAGCATATTGAAAGGTAGACCATGTAACGGGAAACGAACAAGCATCTGTGGCTATGTATCCTGCCTTGTTTTGTATCCATGAGATCAATGAATCTCTGACATTTGCTACACAATTGTACTGGACATTAGGTACCGTATTTATAGTAGGTCCAACATTGTCGACTGTATAAAAATAGGCTGAAGTAGGATTACTTTGACTTCCAGATGGGTCTACTGCAATGAATGTTACTTTTACACTTTGTTTTACCTTACAGATCGTATCTGCTGGCATGTTAAATATGGCAATTGCTTCTACTAAAGTAAGATTTGCTTCAAAGGTGATAGTACCTGAATTGTCCGTAGCCGTAGCTCCAGCATGATTATTGTACCAAGTAGTAAGTTTTCCTACCAAATCAGATGTGGATCCACAAGCAAAAGATGTGTCTCTAGCAGGTGAAGTGATAATTGGTGCTTGTGTATCTTGCCCAGAAAGTGTAGCAATCTGTAGAAAAACAAAAAGCAATGATGCCGTAAAAAGTCGGCAAGGTGGCCATTTGGTAAGTCTTTTGACAGAATAAATAAGATTATGCATCTGTATTTCAGTTAAAAGTACCACAAAAGTCCTATTGAAAACAGTATAAATCACTTGTGTGAATACTGTTCATGGGAATCAAGTGGAGGATTATTAAACTCAGGTCTGTGCAAATAATAGATTACACGACACAAAGGTAATCCAAAAAATGCGTAAACTATGATGATTTACCCTGAATTATTGGTGGAACAGAATGTATAGAAGACAAATTTGATATTTTCTGCATAACGAATTTAAAAAATTAATACCTTGCATGACTTTTTAGAAACATTTTGTTCAAAACAAATACAAAACCTAATTTGCAAGGATACATATACCTAATACTTACCATTATTTTTGAGTCGGCTGCGATTGTACTCATGAAACTAGCTGATGGTACGAGTCATAAGGTGTATCTCATTACGGGTGGTTTATGTTACGCTGCCACATTTTTTCTACTAACGATGGCTTTGAAGTATCTTCCGATGGGATATACGAATGCAGTTTGGGCCGGCGCAAGTACTTTTTTTGTGTACATTATAGGAGCTACGTACTTTAAAGAAAAGACATCTTTTGTTGAGTTTTTTTTCGTTTTTTGCATCTTAGTGGGCATTATTGGGCTTAATTTTATGTCAAAAGGCAAATAAATTGATAAAAAAGGCTTATTTCATTGAAAAAAGCGTGAGTACTATTTTGTAAATCAAACTATTATCTTACCTTTGCCGCCCGAATTAAAAATTTTTATTCATTAAACAATACTTCAAAAAAATATGAACCATTATGAAGTTACTTTCATCATCGATCCCGTTCTGTCAGGTGATGAAATAAAATCGACAGCTAGCACATACGAAACCCTATTAAAAGATCAGGGAGCAACTATCGTGTATGTACATGAAATGGGGTTAAGACAAATGGCTTATCCTATCAATAAAAAATCTTCAGGTGTTTATTACTGTATAGAATTCAGTTCACCTAACGGATCTGCTATTGCCAAAACAGAACTTGCGCTTAGAAGAGATGAGCGTATCATGAGATTTCTTACTATCAAACTTGACAAGTATGGTGTTCAGTACAATGAAGACAGAAGATCAGGTAAGATCAGTGCTTACAAGAAAAAAGAAGCAAAAAAGAAACCTTATGACAATGGTCCAGCACCATTCGCAGGTAAAGACGCAGCACCTGTGGCAGCAGCACCAGTAGTAGAAGAGATCAAAGCAGCTGTTGCTGAAGTGGTAGCTCCTATCATCGTAGCTGAAGAAGAATAAATCATTGATCAACCCTTTCAAAAATAAAATATAATGGCATCAAGAGACGATATTAAATTTTTAAGTAATCCTACGATAGGATCACAAAGAAAAAAATACTGCCGATTCAAAAAATACGGTATCAAGTATATAGATTATAAAGATTCTGAATTTTTACTTCAGTTCATCAATGAGCAAGGTAAACTTCTACCAAGAAGAATTACTGGTAACTCACTAAAATACCAAAAATTGGTAGCTGTAGCAGTAAAACGTTCAAGACATTTGGCTATACTTCCATATGTGGCGGATTTATTAAAATAATCTTTAAAAATTTATAGAAAATGGAAATCATTCTTTTAAAAGATATAGATAATCTAGGTGATAAGCACGAAATAGTGAATGTTAAGCCTGGATACGGTAGAAATTACCTTATACCACAAGGATTAGCAGTAAACGCAAATGCAGTCAATAGAAAAAAATTGGATGCAATCATCGCAGAAGAAGATGCTAAAGAAGCAACTCGTCTAGATGAATACAAAGCAATTGCTGCAAGACTAGAAGGTCAGACCCTTAAGATCGCAGTAAAAGCAGGTACTTCAGGTAAAATTTTCGGTAGCGTGACGAATGTTCAGATAGCTCAAGCGCTTAAAGAGAGTTTTGATCTAGAAATCGAGCGTAAGAAAATCCACTTACCAGAAGAAATCAAAGAAGTGGGTACCTACACAGCTGACTTACACCTACACAAGGAAGTAGTTACTAAAGTACAGTTTGAATTAGTTCAGGACTAAGATAGTCAAGAAAACCAATATAAAAGGCTTTAGCACGTTTGTGTTAAGGCCTTTTTTCGTTTATGAAGGATTGAGTTTTAAATAAAGATTTGATTAACTTCTCTATTGTCAAGTTGATTTAAAATTGCATTTTTAGAAAAAAAGCTACACTTTTGTTGGGCTGTGGGAATTTTTAAGTACTTTTAGATTTGTACACAATTAATGAATTATAGCTTTTAAGTAATGGGCGCTAGATTAATTTTTATATTATATTTCAGTACTTTGGTGAGTTGTACACCTTTGTCATCTAATTTTATGGTTACAACGGATATGAAAGAAGTAACTTTTAGAAAGATTAATTTAAATGAAGACATGAGTGGTTTTTATATTTATAATACATTTGTAGATACAACAATTAGTTTTCAAATTATAAGTAAAAGTAAGAATGAAATCAGATTTTTTCATGATAAAACATTTATAATTCCAAATGAAAGACATTTTTCGCCACTTTCGTTTAATGAGTATAATACTATACTAAGGTATTTTGATAAAGATATGAATGAAGTTTATGGTTCTTTCTTGTCTATATATATTGATACATTAAATGCCGACCCTGAAATTTTTACACCTGAATTCATTGATACTGTTACCTATGACATTAAACAATTTGACACTTTAAAAATAACTCAAAAATTAAAACTTCCTTATAAAAAAAATACATTTCTTATATCTTTAAATGAGGATGTTTATAATGAAGTGAAATTTATGAAATTGTGCATAAGTCAAGGGAAGAAGGGGAAAAATAAATATTTTGGTTTCAGTTGTAGTGACTTTATAAAAGTAGTCCACAAATAAGATAAATTATGACTTCAGTAATTTTATCCTTAAGTTAAAACTAGTAAATGTGACAAATATTTCAAAAATCAAATATACGCTTTTGTTCCTTACTATAGCTTCTCTAATATACATCTACTATAGACATATTGAGTTTCAAAATAATGACTATACGGTTCAAAATGAAAAAGGTGAAAAATTAAATGCAGTAGTTATTGAGAATGGAGATGTGATCAGAGTAATATTTCCAGAAATTAAGGACTGCAAATTTATTAGCATTGTTAAGGAGATAAAATATATAGATGTGAATGGTTTTTTGCCAATTAATCTTGGTGCGAATACTTACTTTTTTGGAGATAAAGCTAAAAAAATAGGTTATTCAGATGGTATTAGATATTTAAAGATTAATAATGATACAATAAAGTTTAATACTTTTATATACTACACTATGGATTTGTCGGTATTAGGTGAAGAAATTGTTATTTTTAAAAATAGATAGTAAGGAAATTTTAAATGAAAACATATTGTCTTACCATTATTCTTATAGTAATACAGATTGTAGGTTGCAAACAAAATTCTGAAGTAAAAAGAATAGCTTTTCGTGAGACAATTAAATCTGTTAGAAATGATATTACTGATCTTACATGGATAGAAGCACCCTTGACTAGACCACAAGCCAAACCTATTTTAGAAAGTCCTGAGTTATATTTAGATAGTATGATATTGATGCTAAGGGACAAAAACGTTGATTTATTAGAAAAGGAAATTGGGTTAGTACTAATGGATAATTTGAGTAAAATAAGTAAAATGCAATTAACTGATAGTATTTACATGCAGTTAGATAAACAAACCTTAACGTATTGGATTGATGGAATTTATACAAAATGTAAATTGCTAGACAAAACATCAAAAAAGAGAAGGGAATATCTTAACTATCAAAACGATTTCTAACTCTTTATCCCGTTACAAAATATCTCCACTGATACAAGTTCTATAATAAATTGCTAATTTTGTCGGAATTATTGACCCGAGATATTGAAACCAAATGGATAAAAAAATAATAGTAATAGGTGCCGGACTTTGTGGCACTTTGCTCGCTCTGAGACTTGCACAAAGAGGACATAAAGTAACTATATATGAGCGTCGACAAGATATGCGAAAAACAAATATCTCTGCTGGTAGATCTATCAATCTAGCCTTGTCTGATAGAGGACTCAAGGGGCTTCGTTTAGTAGGATTAGAAGATCAAGTTAAAGATTTGGTCATTCCGATGGAAGGGAGGATGATTCATCCTATCCAAGGAGATCAAAGTTATGTCCGATATAGTGGTCGAGACGGTGAATGGATAAACTCTGTCTCTCGTGGTGGATTAAATATGTTGTTACTAAATGAAGCTGAAAAAACAGGTCTGATAGATATTCACTTTAATATGGAGTGTAAAGATATTGATTTTGAAGGAGCTAAGATCACATTAGTCGATACGCTAAACCATTCGACAATAACAGATACTGGTGATGTTATATTCGGTACAGATGGTGCTAATTCAGCTGTTAGAAACGCTATAATGGCACAGTCACCTAGGTTTAGGTTTGATTTTTCTCAGAAATATCTGGAAGCAGGGTACAAAGAATTGGAAATTCCGCATGGAGAGAATGGTTCTTTCCGACTAGAGCATCATGCACTGCATATCTGGCCAAGAGCAGGATATATGATGATAGCGCTACCAAATTTAGATGGAAGTTTTACCGTCACTTTATTTATGCCTTTCGAAGGAGAAAATAGCTTTAGTAAATTGCAGACGGACGATGAGATTCTTACCTTTTTTAAAGATCAGTTCCCATCAGCTTACAAACAAATGCCAGACTTATTAAATGATTTCAGAACAAACCCTAATAGTTCATTGGGCACTATCAAGTGTTTTCCGTGGCAAATCAACGGTAAATTCTTATTGATGGGTGATGCAGCACATGCTATTGTGCCGTTTTATGGTCAAGGTATGAATGCTTCTTTTGAAGATGTGGTTGTTTTGGACAGTCTGATAGACGACTTTGGCAGTGATTGGTCGGAGATACTGATGCAGTATCAGAAAGTGAGGAAAGTGGATGCAGATGCTATTGCAGATTTAGCGCAAGATAATTTTTATGAAATGCGTGATGGCACGGCTGACCCTGTTTTTTTATTAAAAAGAAAATTGGAGTTACACCTTGAACAAACCAATCCTGACTATTTCAGTAAATATAGTATGGTAACTTTTAGGGAAGACTTACCATACAGTATTGCCATGGCAAAAGGAAGACGACAAGATCAGGTACTGATGGATTATGCATCAAAAGTATCAGATATTAATGAAGTAAATTATGATGATCTATTGAAAATGTTGGTGGAGAGTTAGTCATTTTAAAGGGCCTTGCTTTCATTTGATGTTATAGTTTTATTAAATAATTTTACTTGGAGTATAGTTTTTTAACATCGATAGTGAAGAAACAAAAAAATTAAAAACCTTATTGTTTCCCAATTAAAATTATTTGTTTTGTATTTTTTAAGGCTGAATTAGAATATAGTTTTGTTTTCGGTAGTAAGAAACAAATCTTGGATTATATAATATCATAGAGAAGGAAGAATAAATTTTCAATCTATTTATTTGCTATTCAAAAATAAGTCTTACATTGTGTCAGTTTTACATATCATTAACAATCAATCCTTCTTAACGCCACATTTTATGGGGAAGATTTTATGTACCGGGTTTTATGTCTTTTTCATCACTATGATGAGTGTTTTTGCTGGTCAAAGTCAGGTGACATTAAAAGGCAAAATACTAGATGGGACCAATGGTGAGCCACTCATAGGAGCAAATATTATTGTAAAAAGTGATCCAAACGTAGGTACTGTTACAGATTTTGATGGGACATTTGAGCTAAAAGTACCTTCAGTGCCTGTGATGCTTAATATATCTTATATTGGATATACATCTATAGATTATCAAGTAGATAATGCTAGTCAAAAAATAGAAATTAAGTTAGGTGAAGACGCTGTCACAATAGATCTTGGTGTAGAAATAAAAGGTCAGAAAATCTCAGAAAAACAAAAGGCTGCACCACTCACGATTGAGTCATTGGATGCAATAGCAATAAAACAAACAGCTTCAACTGATTTTTATAATGGTCTTGGATCACTGAAAGGTGTCGATCTTACGACGGCAAGTTTAGGTTTTACAGTCATAAATACACGTGGATTTAATAGTACGAGTCCTGTAAGATCATTACAGACTATAGATGGTGTAGATAATCAGTCTCCAGGATTGAATTTTTCTTTGGGTAATTTCCTAGGCGCATCAGAACTTGATATCCAGAAAGTAGATTTAGTCGTAGGTGCGAGTTCAGCATTTTATGGTCCTAACGCCTTTAATGGTGTGATCGCCATGGAAACAAAAAATCCATTTTTTAATAAAGGACTTTCAGCAAGTGTAAAGGTAGGGGAGCGAAATCTTCTAGAGACGGCCTTCAGATTTGCAGATGTGATTAAAGGTAAGTCAGGCAAGCCTGTGGTAGGGTATAAATTTAATTTTTCATATCTTCGAGCCAATGACTGGGTAGCAGATAATTATGATCCAGTGACAGATACAGATGGAAATCAAGTGTTTTCAGCAGCTCAAAATCCTGGAGGATTTAATGCCGTTAATATATATGGCGATGAGTATTCCCAAAGTTATGCATCGCTAAATGACCCTAGAACTGGATTAAATTCGTTCAATAGAAGAGGGTATCAAGAAATTGATTTAGTAGATTATGATACAAGGAATATCAAGGCAGGTGTTGCGTTTCATATTAGAACCAAACCGTCACAAGATTATGAGTCACCTGAATTGATAGTTGCATCAAATTTTGGATATGGTACTACTGTTTACCAAGGAGATAATAGATTTAGTTTAAGAGGAATACAGTTTTTCCAACATAAATTAGAATATCGTAAAAAGGATAAATTTTTTGTTAGAGCGTATGCTACCCATGAAGATGCAGGAGACTCGTATGATCCATATTT
>DAOLFJ010000064.1:0-18237 GCA_035326365.1 Saprospiraceae bacterium
GTAGCTGCTTCTCTGAATACACCACCTAATCTACCTCCCACATCTTGCCCATATAGCAAACATTCTTTGTGATCTTCCATCAGTTCTTGGATTGCTATCAATGCACAATCTACCATCACCGTTTCTTCGGTATGGCTTGGTGATCGGTCACCAGACTCCTCAGTTACAGGAGTAGGTGCAAAATCATTCGTGAATAGATCTGATGGCTGTGGGTCTTCTGCTTTAAGTGCATTGGCAAGATCAGTTCTGACTTTGTTTTGAGATTCCAAGATGATATCATTGATAATTTCATCTGATATGCCGCTTTCTTTAACCAATAAAAGCAATTTGTCATAGGGATCATTTTTTTTATGCTCTTCTATGTCGTCTCTGTACCATTCCTTTCGTACACCCGAAGTATGATGATTGAGTAACGGCACTTTGGCATGGACCAAAAACGGCCTTCTCTCCGTTCTCATTGTGTGAATGATATTTTTTAAAGTTTGGTAGCAAGTTGCAAAATCACTTCCGTCAATACTCACAGCTTCGATACCCGGAAAACCCTTGGCATATTCAAAAGCATTCATCGCCCTAGTCTCAGCAGCCGTGGCAGAAATATCCCATCCATTATCTTGGACCAAATATAGAATAGGAAACTGTTTGAGAGCAGCCATTTGTAATGCCTCAGAAATCTCTCCTTCCGTCACAGATGCATCCCCAAGTGAACAAACAACTATCGCTCCTAGCTCAGTATTTAATCCTAATTTTTCTTTGTATTGAATACCCATAGCCACGCCTGTTGCGGGAATGACTTGCATGCCTGTAGCAGAAGATTGGTGAGGAATCTTAGGTTTGTCGTCATCTTTGAGACTTGGATGGCAATAATAAGAACGTCCACCAGAAAATGGGTCATTCTTTTTTGCCAAAACTTGTAGCATCAAATCATATGGAGACATACCAATCGATAACATCATGGCATCATCTCTATAATATGGTGACATATAATCCTTTGGAGTGAGCTGCATACCCACAGCTATTTGTATTGCCTCGTGTCCACGAGAAGTGGCATGCACATATTTTGAAACAACTTTAAATTGCTCTTCAAATACTTCAGTAATTGATTTTGCAGTACAAAGCAATGTGAATGCTTTTTTTAAAATGGCTTGGTCGATATTATTAGGTTTCATTGTGCAAAAATAGAAATAACATTGCTATAGCAACAAATTTACACAGAAAAGAAATTATATTTAATGTTAAGTAATCAGTCTTACATATTAAAAATTAGCATACTTCAAATATCCTGTGATTTTTTTGCGAATCTAACTTTTAGCTTTAAGCTTAAATTAATTACTCATTGAGTTCATTTACTAATGCCAGAATAACAAGAGAAATTCAATGATAATAATGGACAAATAAAAATGTCTAAAAAGCTTCATTAATAGTAGCGTAAAAAGCGCCTCCTTCTGATACAGTCCTTCCATAGTCTATACGAAGTCGAACTCTATCCCTTTTGTTTAGAATTACACGAAGACCTGCTCCATATGTAAATTTAGGATTTGCAGAAAATAAATTTGGGTAAGTATCGCCTACATTTCCTATCGCTGTAAAGGCTACACCCTGTAATCGCCTGTAAATTGGATACCTATACTCAGTCTGAAGGACATATAAATTTCTGTCAGTAAATCTTCTATCTTGATATCCACGCATGATTTTAGGACTTCCAAAATATAACAAATCATTAAAAAATGGGCTTCCTAGCATAGTGGCTGTATTAAGATGAATGCCCAATGTTTGTTCTGAACCTAGCGGGATGAAGGTAGCAGCATCAATAGCATATCTTTGAAAATTATATTCACTCCCACTAAATTTGTTTCCAATGAATATTTCACCTTCTATAAAACATCCTTTTGTCGGATTAAATATAAAGTCCCTGCTGTCATATTGTGCAACAATCCCGAATCCTCCAACTTTACCACCTTGTTTACCTTCAATAGGATTACTATCTAAAATTCCTCCTTGTTTGAAATCAAATATTTTTACATTATCAAACCGATACCGTGCACCTACAAAAAAATCTCCAAACCTTCGGAGACAATCAATTCTAAAACGAGGATAATCCGCCTTGTAAGTTTCCCTATCTTCCTTTAATGATGTATTTCCAATACCATAAAAATTGTATAAATAAATGAAATAGCCAACTTCACCCTTTACTTTCCATCTATTATGATGTCTATATAATTCAAATGGAATTATGAAATTGACTTGTTTGTTTTGCGTATAGTTTGCAGTAAATTGTATCTGACTTGGATTAGAATCGTGCCGTTCATCTTTAAATCTAAAAGTATAAAGGCCTACAGCACCAAATCCCCATCTAGTCTCAGGCAGATAAAAAACAAAAGGATAAATAAAAAACTGATTTTGGCTAATAGTATCCAGCGTAGTTTGGTTCGAATCGCTTTGTGCTAACATCTTGTTGTTAGAAAAGCAAAAGAAGAAAATAAAAATACAAAAAGCGGTTTTAAAGTCTTTAGCCAATATTGTAGCATTTAGTAGATGATAGGTAAACCGAATTTAAACTTCAACTTATTACTTTGTATGCTCATTATTACTACACATTATCTAAAACTAAAAAAGGTGTACACAAATAATGTGCACACCTTGATATATCTTACCTAAATTAATAACTAATTAAAGGCTATTGACGAACTTAGTAAGCTTAGATTTAAGGTTCGAAGCTTTATTTTTGTGCCAAGTATTTTTCTTTGCAAGTCTATCGACCATACTAATTACTTTTGGCAAAAATATTTCCGCTTCTTTTTTATCAGTAAGTAATCTCAATTTTGCAATTGATGTTCTAGCAGACTTTTTATAATATCTGTTTCTTAATCTTATCTTGATATCCTGACGGATTCTTTTCTTTGACGATTTGTGCTGTGCCATAAATCTTTATTTTTGAATCATTTTTCTTAAATGGAGTGCAAAAGTATATCTTTTAATTTACATCAAAAAACATTTTCCATAAAAATACTAATAAATATTTCATTTTAGACCACAATTGGCATGAATTTTACAAATTTAAGTTAAAAAGTATGTTTATCTTTCAACTATAAATTCGATTATTTGTACTTTTGCAATCGTTATTAGACAATTTTACCAATTTATAGTAATGCTTAGCTTGTCAAAATAACATTCCTATTTTTTTATATACCAAAAAGCTTGATTTTAAGTTTAGATTCCAATTGTTTTCAATAAAAAATAATAACAAATTAAACCCATGAAGGATTATTCTTACATATTTAATGCCCACCCAGCATATATTGAGTCCATTTACCAAAATTATCAACAAGATCCTACATCTGTAGACGAGGGATGGAGAGTTTTTTTTGATGGATTTGAATTTAGTGCCAATGGACACAGCAACGCCGATGCCGAAGGACAATCAGGAGAGAGAAATATTTCCACTAAAGAATTTGGTGTAATGTCTATAATACACGGCTTCCGAAGCAGGGGACATCTACTTGCGACTACAAACCCAATAAAACAACGTAAAGACAGAAGACCACACTTAGATTTAGCAGATTATGCACTAGAAGATAGCGATCTAAATAAAGTTTTTTCAGCTGGAGAGGAAATTGGACTAAAGAATGCAACACTTGCCCATATTCTTGACAAACTTCGTATTACATATTGTGGAAACCTAGGTGTGGAGTTTGCACATATAGAAAACAGAGAGAAAAGAATGTGGATGCGTGACAAAATTGAAAACAGAGTTTTCGACGGTAGTTATGGTCTATCACTTGATAAGAAAAAACAAATTCTCAAAAAACTCAATGGCGCTGTCATTTTCGAGAAATTCTTGCATACAAAATATGTGGGACAAAAAAGATTTTCCCTAGAAGGTGGCGAAACAACAATTGCAGCACTGGATGCTATCATAAATAGGGCTGCGGATGACAAGGTAGAAGAAGTAGTCATAGGTATGGCACACAGAGGTCGTCTCAATGTACTAGCCAATACTATGGCAAAAACATATGATCAGATATTTAATGAATTTGAAGGAACAGCGATATTGGACCAAAGTTTCGGTGACGGTGATGTAAAATACCACTTGGGTTTTTCTTCACAAGTTACCACACCGTCAGGAAAGTTGGTACACATGAAACTGGCTCCCAACCCTTCACATCTAGAAGCTGTAAATCCTGTGTTAGAGGGTTTCACAAGAGCAAAGGCAGACCTACTTTACGGTAGTGATTATGATAGAATCCTACCTATACTCATACATGGAGATAGTGCAGCGGCTGGACAGGGTATCGTATACGAAACAGTACAAATGAGCCAATTAGATGGCTATTATACAGGTGGTACCATCCATTTTGTAATCAATAATCAGATAGGATTTACCACAAATTATGATGATGCCCGTTCGTCTACATACTGTACTGCTGCAGCTAGTCTAGTACAAGCGCCAGTATTCCACGTAAATGGAGACGATCCAGAAGCCGTTATTTTTGCAGCCGAACTAGCTGTTGAGTACCGTCAAAAATTTAATAATGACGTATTCATAGATATGGTATGTTATAGAAGACATGGACACAATGAAGGAGATGATCCGAAATTTACACAGCCACAAATGTATGAACTCATAGATGCACACAAAAATCCAAGAGAGATATACCTTCAGAAACTAATAGAAAGAGGCGATGTGGATCCTAAAGCAGGGGAAGAACTCGAACAAAGTTTCTGGGCTGACTTGCAAGATAGATTGGACAGGGTAAAACAAAAAACACTTCCATACGTATATCAGGAGCCAGAGCAAGCATGGAGACAACTCAAAAAAACACTCAATGTAGCGGATATTGTCAACCCAACAACGGGTATTACTAAAAAAGATGCTGACAAAATTCTTAAGCATCTGATGACGATTCCAGAAGGATTCTCTGCACTCTCAAAAATAAACAGACTCCAAAAATCTAAAAAAGAACTTATTGATAAAAAAGTTTTGGATTGGTCATTTGCAGAGTTAATGGCTTATGGATCATTGATGCTCGAAGGCAAAAACGTGAGAATGAGTGGTCAAGATGTTAAAAGAGGTACATTCTCTCATAGACATGCGGTATTTTTTGACGAAAAAACAAACGAAGAGTACAATAGACTCAATACACTAGATGGAGCCAATGGTAAATACATGATTTACAATTCATTGTTATCAGAATTTGCAGTATTGGGTTTTGAATATGGCTACTCTCAAGCATCTCCTGACAATCTTACGATTTGGGAAGCTCAGTTTGGAGATTTTTATAATGGGGCTCAGACTATAGTAGATCAGTTTATTTGCTCTAGTGAAAGTAAGTGGCAGAGAATGAGTGGTTTGGTCATGTTGTTGCCACACGGCATGGAAGGACAAGGGCCAGAACACTCCAGTGCAAGAATGGAGAGATTCTTGCAGAATTGTGCAAATTTCAACTGGTTTATCTGTAATGTTACAACGCCAGCCAATTTTTTCCATATGATAAGGAGACAATTGGCTCTACCGTACAGAAAACCATTGATACTGATGTCGCCAAAATCATTATTGAGACATCCAGAATGTATCAGTAGCATGGATGAATTTATAGGCAAAACATCTTTCCAAGAAATTATCGCTGATGAGACAGTCAAAAAAGCAAAAAGAGTCCTATTCTGTTCAGGAAAGTTGTATTATGAATTGAATGAGTACAGAACTGCTAATAATATTAAAGATGTTGCCATCATAAGGATAGAACAATTATATCCATTACCAGAAGCAGAAATACGTAAAATCATGAAACAATATGGTAAGGCGGAATGCTACTGGGTACAAGAAGAGTCGGCAAATATGGGTGCATGGTCATACTTGATGACATATTTCAGAAAAGACCCTATCGAACTTATCGCTAGAAAAGCTAGTGCTTCGCCAGCTACAGGATTCAAAAAAATCCACGATCAGCAGCAAGAAGAATTAATAAAATCAGCTTTTGGTGTTTCCTAATATAAACAACATAAGCAAAGTCCTAATCATATCAGGCCTTTTGATGTCACTAATAGGTAAAACTTTTTTTGGTATTGAATGGCTTGATATGGTAGGTTATTCTATAATTTTAATTGGCTTAGTTTGGTCAAAAAATGATATCATTGAGGGAAATGAAGACTATGGTAAATATATTTACTATTCTTTGCTTGTGCTATTTCTTTTTATAGTATTTGGTAAATGGTTTGGGTTTTAAATAATTAATATCAAGTTTCACAAACTTTTTTAATCATTTTTATTTTTGAAATAAAAAACCAGCATCTAGACCAAACAAAACATTTTGTTGTGAAAATGACAGATTTGGAGTTACTCTAAATCTATTAAAGACCACATTCAATTCAAAACCAATTGCAATAAAACTATTATTCTTAGAATAAAATGTACTTGGTAGCACCGTTCTTAAAATGCTAAAAGCTGGGGCGATCTTTACGGATTCATGAGTTTTATTGATAAAGGACAATCCCACTCCATAAGAAAAAACGGTATTTTCCAACCCCGAAATCGCAATAATTATAGGAACATTCAAGCCTCCCCTCGCGTTTTGCCGTTTTACAATACAATAGCTTGCAGAACCGTTACTTACCCCTTCTTCATTACTTAAAAATGTCCTATTAAACCCTAGGGTAAACCGTCCATTTACAGTGTATTCAAAATGAATGGCATAAGCATCCACAGTTTTTATTTGTTCTGAAAAAAGCCCAATTCCTCCTGAAAAACCATTTTTACCTTTATCGAATAAATAATTTTGTCCCTGTACTGATACACTCAAAAAAATTGCAAATAATAAAATAGTCATAATCTTCATATTCATTCTTTTCTTTTTTACAGATTTAAAAATTAAACTTCCGTACGTACTCCATATAATCCGTTTTGGGTGGGTCTATCAGTCCTAGTTCCCTTCCCATCGTAACCAACTGTCCTCTATGGTAACTTCCATGATTTACCACATGTTGTAAAATATGAGCTATAGTCGCAGATCCTGTATCTTTGGACAATAAAGTATAGCCAATCACATCATGCAAGGACGTTTCTGGTAGGTCATTTAAAAATGTGATGTAATCTTTTGATTGGTTTAGGAGTATTTCGGCTACAAACTTTGTGTCTTTACCTGCACAAACTTCAAGTAAATTTTGGAAAGGCTCACCTTTTATTCTCTTCATCCATATACATTCTGCTACCCAAATGTGCTCTAAAGTTTTGTGAAGTGTAGGGAAACTACTATTAACTGTGGCAGTCATTAACACTGGATCTTTACTAAGCAACCACTCAGTCATTTGGACATTCGCCCAAAGGTTAAAATTGATATATGATAATAGATGAGATTTAAGCGTCATTGATTTGTCCGTTATAGATGTATAGAACCGTAAATGTAAAAAGAAATTCGATGTGTACTAATATTTTTTTTTCATAACCAAAAGATTCACTTTTACATCTTATAAAATTCCTTCATCGGCAAAACTATAATAAGAATTCTCTGCTATGATGATGTGATCGCTTACGACCATATCTAACATTCGGGCTGCTTCTTTGACTTTATTGGTAAGATTGATGTCTTCGGACGATGGCTTAAGGTTTCCTGAAGGATGATTATGACACAAAATTATTGAAGCTGCAAAATGATCCAAAGCACATTTCATCATGATGCGTATATCAGCGACCACACTATGAACACCACCACGACCAATCGATTGTTTATGTATCACCTTATTGGCCCGATTGCAAAGAATGATCCAAAACTCTTCATAAGGTAAATCAGATAACATTGGATAAAAAATCTGAAAGGCATCTCTGCTAGATCTAATCACAACTTTTTCAAGCGGGTCAGTATCTTGTCTTCTGCGTCCTAGTTCAAGAGCTGCTATGATATTGATGGCTTTGGCTTCGCCTACGCCTTTATAGTTTTTGACGAGATCTTTGATTGATATCTTACCGAGTTCATTCAGATTATTTTTATGATCGTTGAGTATGCGTTTGCTAAGGTCTACAGCGGATTCACCACGAGATCCCGATCCTAGGATAATGGCCAAAAGTTCAGAATCCGTAAGACTTTGACGACCTTTGGCAAGCATTTTTTCTCTGGGTCTGTCGTCTATGGACCAAGATTTTATGGAATTTAATTTTGACTCATCGGTAGCCATAGTTAATATTTTCTCTTTATCTAAATTCGCTTTTTATATCAAAAACCATATCAGGAAACTACCTATTTCCCGATATGATTCTATCTTTTGACCTGATTTTATACAACTATTCTCAAACCAAACTTAAAGCCTGATCCAAATCCTGAATCAAATCATCTACGTCTTCTATACCTACACTCAATCTGATCAACGAATCTGTCAAGCCTACTTTGAGCCTTTCTTCTCTTGGTATCGATCCGTGTGTCATACTAGCTGGATGCCCTATCAATGACTCTACACCACCCAAAGACTCAGCTAATGAAAAATAATGTGTCCCACTCAATACCTTGCGAGCACTGACCTCACTATTATCAGCAAGGTCAAATGATACCATTCCACCGAACATTCTCATCTGTTTTTTGGCAACATCATGTCCAGGATGACTCTCAAATCCTGGGTAATACACTTGAGACACTTTGCTATGTTGGTTAAGAAACTCAGCTATTTTTGCAGCATTTTGACAAGCTCTTTCTACCCTAATGTGTAATGTTTTTATTCCTCTTAATACGAGGAAACAATCTTGTGGTCCTGGCACTGCACCCACCGCATTTTGTAAGAAATGTAGCTGAGCTGCTAGTTCTGCCGTCTTAGTAATGACAGCTCCATGGATGACATCAGAATGGCCTCCTAAATATTTTGTAGCAGAATGAACTACAATATCAGCACCAAGATCCAATGGATTTTGTAAATATGGAGATGCAAATGTATTGTCCACGCAGACTAAAATATTTTTGTCCTTTACGTGATCACATACAGCTTTGATATCTATGATATTGAGCATTGGATTCGTTGGTGTTTCTACCCATATCATCCTTGTTTTCGGAGTAATCAATGCGTCCAATTTATCAAGATTGCTGATACCTGCAAATTGGAATTTTATACCGTACTTGCCGAAGACCTTAGTCATGATACGATAAGATCCACCGTAAAGATCATCTGTGGCAATAACTTCATCACCAGGATTGAGCAATTTCAGTACACTATCCATGGCAGCAAGTCCACTTCCAAAACAAATGGCATCTGCCCCATTTTCGAGAGCTGCTAGATTTTTTTCTAGTACTGCTCTTGTTGGATTTTGAGTACGTGCATATTCATAACCTTTATGATCTCCTGGTGCTGCTTGCACGTATGTAGATGTCTGATAAATAGGTGTCATAATCGCACCTGTAGATGGATCTGGTTCGATGCCAGCATGTATTACTTTTGTTCCAAATTTCATTGGTCTGTTAAATTTTAAATGGTCAAGTCGATATTTCTATTTTATCAATTGGAAAAACTGAAATATCTTTGGTTAAGGTATTATTTCTAGCAACAAAGGTAAGGATATTTGTCAAATAATCAGACTTCAAAACAGTATAGGCTTAACGTTGTTTGTTATTTTTTAATATACACGAATTAGTCAATATGTCCTATATAAGATTATCCAATATTTTCACAGACACTCTCCCTGCAGATCCTGAACTCGCCAATTTTCCAAGACAAGTACAAAATGCTTGTTACTCTTGGGTTAAACCAAAAGGAATGGCCCATCCACAGATGATTATCTTTAGCGAAGAATTGGCGAATGATCTTGATATTCCTTCAGATTATTGCACAAGTCAAACATTCACAGACATTATGACTGGCAATCAACTTGCTGTGAATAGCAAACCTTATGCTATGTGTTATGGTGGACATCAATTCGGCAATTGGGCAAATCAATTAGGAGATGGACGAGCAATAAATCTTGGAGAAATCCCTACCAAAAAAGGACATCTGAATTTACAATTAAAAGGTGCCGGACCGACGCCATATTCACGTACAGCGGATGGATTTGCAGTTTTGCGATCTTCTATACGAGAATTTTTATGTAGTGAGGCCATGCACCATCTAGGTGTTCCTACCACAAGGGCTTTATCACTTACACTTACTGGAGAAGATGTATTAAGAGATATGATGTACAATGGAAATGCGGCATACGAAAAAGGTGCTGTTGTATGTAGGGTTTCACAAGCGTTTATAAGATTTGGTAATTTTGAGATTCTGGCAGCACGTAAAGATTTAGATAATCTTAAAAAGCTATTAGATTTTACAATAAATGAATACTTTCCACATTTGACTAAAAATGAAAATTTATATCTTACTTTTTTCAAAGAAGTATGCGAAAAAACATGCGACATGATCGTCCATTGGCAAAGAGTGGGCTTTGTACATGGTGTGATGAATACAGATAACATGTCCATACTAAGCGAAACTATTGATTATGGCCCCTATGGTTGGATGGATAATTACGACCCTGATTGGACACCGAATACAACGGACCTACCAGGAAAAAGATATAGATTCGGCAATCAACCCATTATTGCTCAATGGAATTTGTTAAAACTTGCCAATGCAATATTTCCTATGATGACTGATCAAGAAGAAGCATTATCCCAAACAATTCAAGATTTCAGAATTCAATATGCGTCAAAGTATCAAGTAATGATGAAAAACAAACTAGGGCTTTACGTTGATCAAGATTCTGACGAAGGTCTAATTTACGAACTAGAACAAATGCTAAAAACAGCCGAAGTAGATATGACCATCTTCTTCAGATTGTTATCAAATGTAAACAAGGATACAGATATTTCTTTGATTATTGATGTGATAAGTCCATCTTTTTATCAAGATGATATAGATGATGATGATGAAGAAAAAATTACTTCTTGGTTTGAAAAGTATATAAATAGACTAGGTTATGAAGTGACCACAAATGAAGAACGTCAGGCCAAAATGAACAGCACAAACCCAAAATATGTATTGAGAAACTATATGGCTCAACTTGCTATAGATGAAGCAGATAAAGGTAATTATGGTCTTATACACGAATTGCACCAACTACTAAAAAGACCTTATGATGAACAGATCGAATATGAAAAATGGTTTGCTAAAAGACCTGATTGGGCTAGGCAAAAAGTAGGATGCTCTATGCTTTCGTGTAGTTCTTAATCTTATAATTTTTTGAAAAACTTGCCCATATCCGTACTTATCGATATATGATTGACAGCACCTGCAACGTGGTGATAACCCACACCATAATCAAGCTTAAATGCATTTATTTTAATACCAAAGCCTAAAGAGAAACCAGCCAAACTTCTGAAACTTGTCAGAGATAACTCCTTCCTGCGTAAATGGTTGTACCCAGCTCGTAATCTTAGGTTTTCATTTTTACCTAAGGAACTCGCCATTAAAAATAATATGTCTAAAAACGTTATCGACAGCGTCTCCAAACTTATTTTCTTTTGGTGCTTCCCCCAATATATCCGTAGTCTCGACTTTGTTAGGATCGTCATATCTGACATTGGCTCTATGTAATTGATGCCCAATAATGGAAAATCTAAAAGGTAAATATTTCAATCTTTTTGAAATACCAATCTGTACATCCAATGGTGTACCAAAGCTCGTCCCTGTATAGGTAGTCACTTCAGCACCTATGTTTTTGACAACAAATGAAATTATAAAACTTGATGAATCCTTCCCATAATTTAATCCAAGATCTGCCAATATTCCTGTGGAAGAATAAGTTTCCAAGTTACTGAACACACCTTTTAGGTTGGCTCCAACAGTAATTCTATCTGCCACTTTTTTGGAAGCACCGAGTACAAATGCTGTTTCACCAGCCGAAAATGCCCCTGTTTGAGTACCTATATTATCTGCTGCTACAAAATCCCCGTAACTAATATATTGGACACCAAAATGTGCTGTGACACCTAGACTACTTAATGTTCTCCCATACGAAACATACCCATTAGTGATACCAGCAAAATGAAAATTATGAGAAAAAGATATTCGATTATGCATTTGCTTATTGAGAGATGCTGGATTGGACAATGCCAAGGTCACATCTTCATCTTGGACACTAATCAGACTTCCACCTAAGGCAGTAATTCTTGCCGATGCAGGAAGGTTTAAAAACTCATATGCATTGGTTCCACCAATCTGCGCAAAAAGTACAAATGACAAAAAGGAAAAAGACGTAGCTAAAAGTAATTTGATCAATCTCATATTTTTACCGTGTCTACATTAATCTCTGGCATTCCTGGCTTCCAAATAGTCCTACAAATAGCTAATGTATCGCATTTCATTATTTTGATCGGACCTCCTAGAGAGTCATATTGATATAAAATACCATATTCATTATCACCATTTCGGTAAGTTCCTTTCCAATGTACTTTACCATTCTCATGATATTCCGTAAAAGGACCATTTTCAGTGTTATTTTCCATTGATACCTCCTCTTTTATACTTCCTGATGGATAATATACTTTTATCGCTCCTAGTATCATATTGTCTTTATACTCCTTTTCTAGCTCAAGTACACCAGACTCAAAATAAGATTTGTATGGTCCATTCATAACACCTTTATCATCATAGGTTTCTTCGATTTCAACTTTACCATTTGGGTGGTAAATAATTCTTTTACCTGTTAAGACACCATTGATGTAAGTCGCTTCTTCATGGATTTTTCCATCATCGTAGAATGCGGTATATTTTCCATGTTTTTCACCTTCTTTATTGACTTCGTAAGATTCTGTAACTTTACCTGAGTCATTTTTTATTTCTACTTTAGAGTTTGAACATGAAGCAAGTGTTGCCAAAAAAGTTAAGATTAATAAATATTTTATCATTTTGCGGTTTTTACTAAATTGATCAAAGATAAGGAAATACTAAAAAATTAAAACGCAGAAAATTCTTATTTGGTATGTTAAAAAATAAAAAAGAGCTGACAAAATAAAATTCATCAGCTCTTTTTAATATTTGATAGACTTCAATTAAAATTAAAAGAAAGTCGCTCTATTGTCATCAATTTTAACAGTCTTCTTGATAGCTTCCATCAATCTGAAATTTACTTGACTTCGTACAGCTTGAGTTTGTTGCATTTTCTGCATAAATCCACCTTGTTCAGGACTTGCAGGTGTCTTAGTAGCTACTTTTACTACATACACACCATTGCTTCCAACGATAGGTTCTGTAACAGCACCGGCAGCTAATGCAAATGATTTACCAATTACTAATGGTTCTTGACCACCATCTGGGAATGCACCTCTACCGAATGTAATGTTTTCAGCCAGACCCGGCGTAAGTCCAAATGATGTTGCTATAGCAGTGATATCTGTACCAGAAATTTTAGATTTGATTTTTTCTCCTTTCTTTTTATTTCTGATCAATGGCTCAATGGTTTCTTTTATTGACTCCACAGAAGCTACACCTGGTTTATCGATAGATTTAAGGGCAACTACTACATATTTACTATCTACATAATTTGCAGCATCAGTATAAATATGAACATCTGGAGAAACATCACCTACATTGGTATCATCATCAAAAGCCCACTTTACAATATCTCTAGAAGTCTGACCTAAGCCAAGATTACCTACAGTGAAATCATTTTTCTTAAGTCCACCTACCGCTTCTACTTTCATAGAGTCAACAATTAATTTAGTAAGGTCTTCTATTTTCTTAGTACCTTCTAATGCAGAGACAACTTTGTCTAAAATTGCATTTTGTGTACCTTCTGAAGGTATAATTGCCTGTGCAAGGTATGCTACATTATATTTAAGTTCATTTGATTTGTAAATCAAGTTATTTACTTTTATCAAATGTACACCAAACTGTGTTGTAACAGTATAAAGACTTCCCACTTTACCATTAAATACGGCATCATTAAACTCTGGCACCATAGCACCTGGAGCAAACGAACCTAGATCTCCTCCTTTTGATGCAGAACCTGGATCTTGACTATTTGCAGTTGCAGCGTCAGCAAATGTTACACTTCCGCTGTTGATTAATGTTTTGATACTATCTATGTACGCTTGTGCAGCAACTAATTGCATTGGATCGCCATTTGCTACAGATCTCAATATATGTGATGCTTTTGCAGAGTCAGCTATTACCTTCTTACCTACAAGTTTTGCAACCACATAAGCATTATTATCTATATAAGGTCCATAAACTTGTCCTACTGACAATGACTTTACGGTATCCTTAAGTGGCCCAGTAAGGTCATCTGATTTTACGTAATTGCTACCATAAAATCCATTTTTATTTAAAACGAATAAAGAATCATTTGTACTAGCCGCAAATTCTGTTGCCAATCCACTAAGTTCTTCTTTAATTTTCATTGAATCTTCTTGTGTCGCTTTCACATCATAGACAACATAAGACAAATTTCTTACTTCCTCTTTATTGGTATACTTTACCTCATTTTCTTTAATGTAAGCTGCAAAGTCTTCATCTGTAAGCGCTACTTCAGTATCAGCGATGGTTTCGAATGGTATTCTTACGTACTCTAATGTTGCTGACTCGTTGTTAATCTTATCAAGAGTCTCAGCTTGCCAAGTAGGCGTATAAAGTGATTTTGATACCAAATTTACTAACTTAGTCTGCTTTTGAGTCTTAATTACTTGTTTTCTTAATTCATTAAAAGATGCTGCAAACTCAGGATTTGAAACTTTCCCTTCATCAATTGCTGTTTTGATTTCATTCAATTGATTACGATCTACTTGACCAGTTTGTGGATTTCTATAGAAACTTTGTACTACAGGGCTTAGATTTGCACCAAACTCCAATTCCGTTAATTCTTCACCACTTACGTCAATACCATTTTCGCTAGCAATATCTGTTACAATGGCATTTTCAACATAATAATTCCATAAAGAGCTCTTTTTAGAATATTGATCACCTGAACCTCCATAAAGCGCAGATTCTGCCTTTTGGAAATCGATATAATCAATTTTTTGACCCGCTACCTCTCCTATAGTCGTTCTTGAGCCAAAGCTACCTCTATTACTTGCACTCGTCATATCCATAAGGATAAATCCTCCTAATGCTACTGCTAAAAGCACAATAACAAGCCACATGTTGTTTCTGATCTTACCTATTAAAGCCATAGTATTCTATTGAATTTTAATGTCTGTTTAACGTTAATATAATAGCTTATTCCTACTTTTGAGGAAAAGCGCCACAAAGGTAAATTATTTAAAGCTATTTCCAAATTTCACCTGTCAATTTCCAAGTATATTTATTAAAAATTGGTTAATGTTCTTAATTATCCATACTTTTTACTCAGAAATATCATTAAATTGGGTACAAAAGACATTTAAACCATTCAAATTAGACCATTTATCTTTTTTGATTTCATGCTTTCTATGGAAAGTTTGTGCCACAACTTCTCTATTTTTGACTGATATGTTGTGCAGCCGCGTCTAGTTCTTCGTAAAACTCTAGTCCTTTTTTACGGATAATTGCGTCTTTTACAAATTTGTAGATAGGCATCTTTTCTTCTTTACCTTTGGCACAAGCTGCTGAACAAATATCCCACCGATCATAATTCCACGCTTCAAACCCTATAATATCATTGCTTGATATTCTAATTGGATAGAGATGGCATGACACTGGTTTTTGAAACGGAATTTTCCCTTCGTACCATGTTTTTTCAATACCACATATAGATATTCCTAATTCATTTTTTGTCAAAAACACACAAGCTCCGTCTGGTAAACAACTAGTGCCTAATACTTTTGGTTCTTTGTAAAATGTCAAAGCTCCATGATTGTCTATATACTCAATTGATTCCGCAGTAAGGTTCGATTTAATGACATCTAAATATTGATGAATAATTTTTTCTTCATCCCCATCGACGGGTGCACCATAATCGCCTTCATGACAACATGCGCCTTTACAAGCAGTCAGATTGCAATGGAATTGTTCTTCTACTATTTCTTCACTTATCAGTGTATCTTGAATGACCAACATATTTTTTAATTCTTTAGAATGGACGTGATTATATTAGTACTACATTTGCAAAAACTAAACCAATATTTATTTGATTTCTGCTTTCAGTCTATCTAAATCTCGGATCAGCAGTCTTTTTCTATCAAAATGAATGATGTTTTCATTTTTTAATTCGTTGAGCACCATTGTCACGGTCTGTCGGGATGTAGCAGTGATATTGGCAATATCCTGATGCGTAATAAAATTTCTTAACACCCACTCATATCCCATTCTCTGACCACTTTTTTCTAGACTCAAAATAATGAACTCTATGATACGTGTCCTAGAATCCTTAAATACAAGCGACTCCAATCTTTGTTCCATTTCGTGTACTCTAGCACCCATCATTTTCATAATCAGTATACTAAGTCCCGAATGGTTTTTCATCTGCTTCTTGACTTCTTCCAATTTTATAGGGATAATTTCAGAGTCTTCTATTGCTTGTGCAAAATCCTTTCTAGACGTTTCTCCGATCATAGCTAATTCGCCAAAGACGTCACCTTTCTGGAGTATCGTGTGCGCTACTTCTTTGTCATTTTCGCGATAACTACCTATTTTTATTTTACCTGAGATAATAAAAAATATTTTGTCAGAGCTGTCTTCAGGCATATAGACATAATCACCTTTTTTAAAATTGACTACGTTGTTTACATGTGTACCACCATTCATTTTGGTTTGACTGAATAGGTCATCCAAGTCTTTATTTTCTAGAAACCAAAAAGATTTATCAGACATGCAAAAAATTATAGCGACATTAAACTTTACTGATTGTAAACGTTTGATAATAGTTTTGGTTTAAAACCAAAATTTTGTTGGTCTATTTACATTACCAAAGGACTATTATTTGATTACCTTCCTTATTTACTCCTATTTTTTTCCCACGTCCAAGCAGTGCTCATAATATCGTCCACGCCATATTTTGGTTCCCAACCTAGCAATTGTTTGGCTTTGGTATGATCAGAAAATATAGCCATGATGTCGCCTGCTCTTCTGCCCCCTATTTCATATTGAAGAGCCACGCCACTCACTTTCTCAAAAGCTTTAATAATTTCAAGTACAGTAAGGCCGTTTCCAATGCCTATATTAAAAACTTCTGTTTGGATATTCTGTTTCCCGTCAAATACATATTGAAGTGCCAAAGTGTGTGCTCTCGCCAAATCGCAAACATGGATGTAGTCTCTTATGCAACTGCCATCTCGAGTAGGATAATCATTGCCAAAAACCGTCATCTTATTTCTTTTACCTACAGCTGTTTCTGTAATAACAGGCACAAGATTTTGCGGAGGGTTAGATGGAGATTCACCTAGTAAGCCACTTGGATGGGCGCCAGCTGGATTAAAGTATCTCAATAAAATACTTTTTGTATCAGAGTTTTTCATACAATCCATGATGATCTGCTCTCCTACTTGCTTCGTGCGACCATAGGGTGATGCAGCTTCCATCAACGGCGTATTTTCATCTACTGGGCTCTGGGTTACATCTCCATAGACAGTACAGCTTGAGCTAAAAATAAAACTTTTGACGTTATATTTAATGCTTAGGTCAATGACATTGATGAGCGACTCTAGATTATTCCTAAAGTACAATACAGGTTTCTCCACAGACTCACCTACCGCTTTTAGTGCTGCAAAGTGGATGACTCCAGAAATATCTGGATGCTGTATAAAAATAGCTTCGCTTGCGCTTTTATCGCATAAATCTACATGAAAGTACGGAACTGACACACCAGTAATTTCTTTTACAGCGTTGAGTGAAGAACGATCAGAATTTATACCATTGTCAGCACAAACGACGTCATAACCAGACTCTATTAAATCTATTATTGTATGACTGCCTATATACCCCGTACCACCTGTAACCAATACTTTTGCTTTCATCTTAATTGTTTTAATTTGCTTGTGTCATACGCCTCATTGCGAGACTTGATGAATTTGATAGTGCAAAAGTAATAAATATTCTCAAGCCTTATAAAATCAGGAGTCTGTACTTTCGAATGAATGATATATTTCCAAAATTAAGATCGATTTTGACTCATGTTTTAAAAGAATAATCACCCTCCATCTGGCGGCAAATGCGGCTGATACAGCACCTTAGCCTTTACCAATCCGCTCGCACGCATGATGGAGTCTGCACCAAAACGCCTCCTGATCCTATCCATCTGCTGCATGAGCTGTATGTGCTCCATTGTATCATCGAATAGATTGATCTGATAATTGCCTTGTACCAGTCCGCTGTACTTGA
>DAOLFJ010000425.1:0-3441 GCA_035326365.1 Saprospiraceae bacterium
ATGTTACAAAGAAACACGTCGATGTTACAAAGGAACACGCCGATGTTGCAAAGGAACACGCCGATATTGCAAAGGAACAATGCGATGTTACAAAGGAAAAAATAGCACAAAACTTTGTTTTTAAATATTGCATAGATGAAAGACTAGCTTTCATTTAAACTGACAATCTGAATAACTTTATAGAAATACAGAACTTTCACTATATTTGCCATCGTAAAGTGAGATAGGTGCAAAAAAGAACTAAAATTCATTTTATAACAACGGGAATCTTAAATATTAGCAGATCATGACTTTCAACGAAGACTCTAGAGTAAAAATCCCTGCGATCCTGCATTTGGCTAAGCTGGGATACGAATATCTTCCTCTTAGTAAGACTAGTTGGGATCATGAGACCAATATTTTTACGGCAGTTTTTTATGAATCTATGCAGGCCTTGAACCCTGATTTGGATCAAAATGACATCAAAATATTGTATGATAAACTTACACTTGCGCTGGATAATGAAGATATAGGAAAGGCTTTTTATGAAATGATTACTTCAGATTCGGGACCAACCATCATTGACTTTAAGGATTTTAGAAACAACAAATTACATGTGGTTACTGAGTTGCCTTGCATTAATGGTGATGAGGAATTCAGACCTGATGTTACTTTATTGATCAATGGGCTTCCACTTGTATTTATTGAAGTGAAAAAGCCCAATAATCTGGATGGCATCCAAGCAGAATATAAACGATTACAGTCCAGATTTAAAAATAAGAAGTTTAGGAAGTTTATCAATATCACGCAGATGATGATATTTTCCAATAATATGCCCTATGATGATGAAGGGATTCAGCCACTCCAAGGTGCGTTCTATGCCACCACAGGATACGACAAGGTTAAGTTCAACTTTTTTAGGGAAGAAGAGCAAATGGATTTGACATCTATACTGTCAGATATTCCTGATGAGATGGAAAATGATATTCTCATTGACAATAATCTCATCAGCATCAAACAAACCAAAGAGTTTATCAGTAATAAAAATCCACTTTCGCCTACACATAAAATACTCACATCGACATGCCAACCTGATAGACTGGCTTTTATACTTCAATTTGGTCTGGCTTATGTAAAAAGTGAAAAGGGGCTCGAGAAACACATCATGCGATATCCTCAGCTTTTTGCTACCAAAGCTATAGAAAAAAAGCTTCAGGAAGGTGTGAAAAGTGGCATTATCTGGCACACTCAAGGTAGTGGAAAAACAGCCTTGGCATACTATAATGTCAAATTTCTCACGCACTATTACAGACAACAAGGTATTGTCCCTAAGTTTTACTTTATCGTAGATAGATTGGACTTGCTCGTACAAGCTGGTAGGGAATTTAAAAGTCGCGGATTGGTCGTACACAAAATCAGTTCGCGCGAAGCTTTCGTAAAGGAACTTAATACTACACTTGCCATTCATAATAGTTCGGGAAAACCAGAGATCACGGTGGTCAATATTCATAAATTTGAAAATGATCCTGATGTCGTCCAAAAAAAGGATTATAACATTAATGTACAAAGAATATATTTCCTGGACGAAGTACATCGCTCCTACAATCCCAAAGGTAGTTTTCTAGCCAATTTAAAAGAGTCGGACAAAAATGCCATAAAAATAGGACTAACGGGAACACCTTTGCTAGGTGATGAGTATAATTCCAGAGAGCTGTTTGGTGATTATATACACAAGTATTATTACAATGCTTCGATTGCAGATGGATATACGCTACGTTTGATCAGGGAGGAGATTGAGACCAATTATCATTTTAAACTCAAAGAAGCATTAGATGAAATTTCCGTGATGCAAGGCGGTAGTGACCGTAAAAAGGTGTATGCCCATGTGAAGTTTGTAGAACCTTTGCTAGAGTACATTGTAAAAGATTTTGAAAAATTCAGAATGACTGTAGGTGATCCAAGTGTAGGAGCTATGGTCATTTGCGATTCTTCAGAACAAGCAGAAAAATTGAAGGAAGTATTTGATTATACCTATGCAGAGCCCCTAGATGTAGGTATGGCAGCGGATCCATTATTTCCTTATGGAGCAAATCTGGAAGCTAAAAATAAAGTCAAAACTGCTGCATTAATTCTCCATGATGCTGGCACTAAGGACGAAAGAGAACAGCAAATAGAAAATTTCAGAGAAGGTAAGATTGACCTACTTTTTGTATTTAATATGTTGTTGACTGGTTTTGATGCTCCTAGGCTCAAAAAGTTGTATGTTACCAGAGTTATCAAAGCGCACAATCTCTTACAGGCATTGACCAGAGTCAATCGATCTTACAAAGATTTCAGATATGGATACGTAGTGGATTTTGCAGATATACAGAGTGAATTTGACAAAACGAATCGAGATTATTTTGACGAGCTTCAAAGTGAATTAGGTAGCGAAATGGAACACTATTCCAATATTTTCAAAACCAAGGATGAAATTAACGAAGATATACAGCAAATCAAGGAAATCCTTTTTAAGTATGATACTTCCAATGCAGAAGAATTTTCGAGTCAGGTATCACAAATCAATGATCGCAAAACGATGCTTGAACTCACCAAGGCACTCAATAATGCTAAAGAATTGTACAATCTGATTCGACTGAGCGGACAGTATGAGATGCTGGAAAATTTGGATTTTAGAATGTTGACCATCCTAGCTCGGGAAGCCAATAATCGATTGTCGCTCATCAATACTAAGGAAGCACTGGAAAACAATGTGGATACTTCCAATCTCCTTAATGTAGCCCTAGAAGATGTACTTTTCGCCTTCCTAAAGGTAGGTGAAGAAGAAATGATCATCGCAGACAAACTGAAAAATATATTGGGTAAAACCAGAGAAGCCTTGGGTGGAAATTTTGATCCGCATGATCCTGTTTTTATCTCACTCCGTGCAGAACTGGAAAGGATGTTTAAAAAGAAAAATCTGAGTGAGGTGAGCAGCGAAGAAATGGAAGCCAACATCAAGGCGCTAGAATGGGTGTATGAACAAGCCAAAGAATTGGAGCGTAAAAATCAATTGCTCAAAGCCAAGTATAGCAACGATGCCAAATATGCCCGATTACACAAAAGATTGATGGAGAAGGATCCGCTGACCGATAGTGAGAGTAAGTTGTTTGAAGCATTAAATAGCCTGAAAAAGGAGGTGGATGAACATATCCGACAGAATGCCCACATCCTGGAAAATGAGAGTTTTGTAGAAAAGATGATCCTTAGATTGGTCATCAGTGAACTGAAAAATAAATTTGACCTGCCGCTAGATGCCGTAAGGTCACAAGCTATCAATCAGCTGATCGTGACAGAGTATATGAATGAGTACTTTGGGCGAGTGGCGTAGGAGCGCACGGAAATTTGCCCCATCCTCTGCCCTTACCTTAATAGAGAAGGGGAGACGCACAGGGCTTGGCGTTGGATGTGGGTTGTTTGGTA
>DAOLFJ010000426.1:0-3420 GCA_035326365.1 Saprospiraceae bacterium
TGCTGAGAATGCTGAGAAAATGGGTCAATTATTTAGAGATGGTTTAGAAAAAATAGCAGATAGAAATAGATTGATCACGCTTGTGAGAGGTAAAGGATTATTGAATGCCATAGTGATAGATTCAGATGAAGATTCAGAATTGGCATGGAATATATGTATGGAATTCCGTGACAATGGTTTGCTCGCTAAGCCAACACATGGCAATAAAATCAGACTTGCACCTCCATTAGTAATCAATGAAGCACAAGTACAAGAAGCATTAGAAATAATTGAAAAATCATTGAATGCATTTTTGTAATTCCTTGAATGTCTCAAAATAAGTTGGTGCTAATTTATTCAAATATTATAACCAATTTCTGATTTCAGCTCAGACATGACGAAGGAACTTTGCACATTGCCTATATTGTCCAATGATGCTAGTTTTTTACTCACAAAAAGCTGATAGGCATCCATATCACTGACGACCACTTTTAGCAAATAGTCATACATTCCTGCGATGTGATAACAATCCATTACCTCGTCAAAGCAGACAATTTGTGATTGGAATTTTTCTATTAATTCTTGCTGATGATGTTGCAATGATACATGACACATTACTGTAAGGCCAAGTCCAAGTTTTTTTGCATCAAGACGTGCAAAGTATCCTTTTATAATACCATCTTTTTCCAATTTTTTTAGCCTTTCAAATGTTGGAGTAGGGCTGAGGCTTATTCTTTCACCCAGATCTTTGATGGTAATTTTTGCATTTTCCTGTACTTCGCGTAAAATGGCTAAGTCGTATTGGTCAAACATAAAGATAATTATTCTATAATGAAGAGATTTGTCAAAGCAAAACTAATAAATTAATCTGTATTGGTGATTATTGTAAGAATTATTTACTTATTTATTGATCTATAAATAGTGTATTTTATTTGTTATTACCTTTGTAGTAGAACAAATGTGTAAATCATGAAGCCAGTCCACAACCATAACTTTAGTCCAGAATCATTGATGATGTCCTTCGGATACAAGCCAGAATTGTCCGAAGGAGCGATTAAATGTCCTATTTTTCAGACATCTACTTTTGTATTCAAAAACGCTGAAGAAGGAAAAGCTTTTTTTGAAGTAGCATATGGCATAAGAGAGCAGAAAGCCAATGAAGAGCTAGGATTGATCTATTCTCGTCTGAATAATCCTGACTTAGAGATTTTAGAAAATAGACTTTGTCTATGGGACAAAGCGGAAGAATGTGCTGTTTTCGAAAGTGGAATGTCTGCTATTACTACTGTACTTTTGGAGTTTTTAAAACCAGGTGATTTATTGCTCTACAGCATGCCAGTTTATGGAGGTACAGATCATTTTATCAATACATTTTTGCCTAAAATTGGCATTAATACCCTTGGATTTAGACCTGATATGGATGAAGTTGCAATTTATAATTTACTTGATCAAACTGGAAATGCAGATAAATTGGCCATGATTTTTGTAGAAACGCCTGCCAATCCCACCAACGCTATCATTGATATAGAAATGTGTCATCGGATTGCAAATAAATATGCTACAGACGACCACAAAGTGCTTACAGCTGTGGACAATACCTACATGGGGCCACTCTGGCAACATCCATTACGACACGGAGCTGATTTGGTCATGTATTCTGCTACAAAATATATTGGCGGTCATAGTGATGTCATTGCAGGAGCCGTACTTGGTGATGCAGTATTGATAAAAAGGGTAAAAACGTTGAGAACTTTTCTAGGCAATATGGCGAGTCCGAATACGGGTTGGTTACTCATGAGAAGTCTTGAAACACTCAAAGTAAGGATGGAACAGCAAGCAAAAAATGCAGAAAAAATAGCTGCTTATCTTTCTGCTCATCCCAAAGTAGAAAAAGTGTATTATCTTGGATTGATATCTGAAAGAAGTCCTAATTATGACATGTATAAAAGGCAATACGTATCACCAGGTGCCATGTTGTCTTTTGACATTAAAGGTGGTGAAAAGGAAGCTTTTGTTTTTTTGAATAACCTTAAACTCATTCAACTTGCAGTAAGTCTAGGGAGTACAGAGAGTCTAGCAGAGCATCCTGCGTCTATGACACATGCTGGGATAGAAGAGCGACATAGAATAGAAATGGGTATTACAGATAAATTGATCAGGATTTCAGCTGGCGTAGAAAATCATGAAGACATTGTTTGGGATATAGATCAAGCTTTGGAGATGGTATAAATTAAACCTAACTTTGTCTTAAATTTCAGGACAAAATGACCATTGAAACCATTTTAGACAATATATATCCTTTGCCTTTTGAATCAATACAATTGGTTGCGCAGTTAGTAAGGGAAGTTTCTTTTCCCAAAGGTTATATATTGTTAAGAGCCAATAAAATTGAAACTAGCATTTATCTTGTCAAAAAAGGAATCGTGCGAGCGTATGCAGACCTTGATGGCAATGACATCACTTTTTGGTTTGGACAGGAAGGCGACCCAGTAATTTCTATGAAAAGTTATGTATCCAATCAGAAAGGCTATGAAGATATCGAATTGCTAGAAGCTTGTACTTTTTATGAATTAAAGATATCTGATTTGCAAGATCTATACCTTAAGGACATACATATTGCCAATTGGGGAAGAAGATTTGCAGAGAAGGAATTAATCAAAACCGAAGAGCGACTCATTTCAAGACAATTTAGACCTGCGATAGATCGATATAAAGATTTGTTGAAAGACCATCCTGACTTAGTGCAGCGAGTTCCATTAGGTCACATTGCTTCTTATCTTGGGATTACTCAGGTTAGTCTCAGTAGAGTGAGGGCAGAATTACGCTAAATATTTTGGGAAGACGAAATAATATTGACGCTAAGCACTGATATTTTCACCATTATAAGATTAGATTATGGTTTGCGACTTAGTGCCAAAATATTACCTTTATGCAAGAGCGTATTATTTAACATATGTAAAAAGATTTCACCATCACATTCCCGACCTTTGTGCCATAAAACATTAAAAAGTGAATTGGATAATATTGGTTATTGCAGGTTTGTTTGAAGTGGCTTTTGCATTTTGTCTCGGCAAGGCAAGATCAGCTTCTGGTCATGAAATGTATTTGTGGTACACCGCTTTTTTGATTACGCTTGGTATTAGTATTGGTCTATTGGTGCGCGCTACCCAAAGCCTTCCGATAGGCACAGCTTATGCAGTTTGGACAGGTATAGGCGCTGTTGGAACAGTGTTGGTTGGTATTTTGGTATTTAAAGAACCAGCTACTTTTTTTAGATTACTTTGTTTGACCACTTTGATAGCTTCCATCATAGGTTTAAAGGTTGTATCAGCATGATGGTATCTAAGATTTTGTGAAAACTTACCTTTCTAATAATATTACTTTCAGTAAAATAATTTTGATAAATGCAACATTGTTGCATTTATCAAAATTATTTTTATC
>DAOLFJ010000065.1:0-18050 GCA_035326365.1 Saprospiraceae bacterium
ATTATAAATCTTACCTTTAATTATATCGAAACTTAACAAAACATCTTTTACTTCCGCATTTTTTTTAATTTCTGCCAAATTGGGAATTAAAGTCTGATTTATAAAACGCAACATTTCTTCCTTATTACAATCACCACCTACAGAAGGCTCTGATTCTCTGCATTGTTCGAATAAAGGTCCATCATATTTTTGCCCCATCAAGGTGTTTGAAAATATTAATGATAGGATGATGGTAAATTGAATAATTTTGATTGTGTACATATTTGTTAACTAATTTTAACTTTTTATTTATTCTTTTCGCATGTTAATGGGTAATTCATACTGAGTTCTCACGTTTTGACCGTCTACAGATCCTGGAATCCATTTTTCTTTCATATCATTCATTTTTTCGATAACCGATACGACCATATCCCCTACTCCATTATCAGTATCACCAGTTAGTTCGATATTTGTTATACTTCCATCCTTTTCGACCACAAAGAATGCCCTTACTCGCCTACTTTCACTTTCATCAAATGAACCCACTGGAATCTTTATGTTTTTATAAACAAATTGAAGCATAGCTGCATCTCCACAACTTCTTCTTCTTTTTCTGTTTTTTTCATTTGGGCATGCAGGAAAAAAAGGCATATCTTCGATTTGTTGATATATGGAGTCTTTACTATTTTTTATTCCATTCGAATCAGTATCAATAATTTCATTTTCGTCATCAAACTCAAAACTATTACTAGGATTAAATTTAATAGGTAGTGTATATTTAACTCTTACATTTCTCCTGAAATGTGAACCTGGTATCCATGATTCTTCCATATAATTCATGGATTCTACAACGTCAATGGCTGATTTTGCACAACCATAACCAATGTCTTTTATTACATTTATATCTGTGATGTAACCATCAGTTTCAATAACAAATTGAACCACTAAGCCACTATTCACTTTATTTTTTATCGCTTCTTCGGTGTATTTTAAGTTACTATAGATGTACTTTAACATCTTAGCGTCAGCACATGACTTTTTTTCATTTTGGGTTGGCAAATCTTCGCAACCAGGAAATCTAGGCATAAACTGTACCACCTTATAAACTTCATCTTTAGCGGCAACAACAGTGACATGTTTTTTGATCAGAAAGTTATTATTGTCAAACTCAGCTGTATAGGCGGCAAAATACTTTTCTTTTGAGATAACATTATTAACTTTTGGCAATAGTAGTTTAGATTTATCAAAAGAAACTTTTTTTATTGTTTCCCAATTTGTAATATCGACAATTTCCATTTCTATAATTTCCCCAAGTTCATCAATATAAATATAAGTATATAGATTTGTGCTACGACCTTTTGTCAAAATATTCTTTAAATATGGTAATATTTCTGTGTCAAAATAGTCTTGTATTTGAAGATTTTCGCAATCTTCCACTTGTTTTTCATCATCGAAATATGTACAATTGGCAAACAATCTACTATTTAACTGGGCAAAACTAGAAATTTGACAAATTATAACTAAACTAGTAATTCCAAAAAGTCGGAAGAATTTTAACTTCATATGATACTTTAAATTCCAATCAAAGGTAATTGTAAATCTTGGATTAGCAATAATAATCATATCTTTTATATTTGCAATTAATATCTTTTGGACTTAGAAAAGTCGGATTTAAATAAATAATTTAAAAAATATTAACATTTTACTACCTTAAATTTAAAATTTACACACCAATTTGAACTTTTAAGACATCTTTCAATTACAATAGCATAATTTTTAAATTCAATAATCAATCTATGATGAACATTCTTAAAAACAATCCAAAAAAGAGTCACAAGTATCTATTAATGATCCCAATCTTGCTCTCTGTATTTTCATTTTTCAGTTTTAAATCGTATGTGGTACCAGTTGAAAATGACTTTAGTATCTCACAGGATTCGTTACCTATAGAAGAATTTGATACTATTATCACAATGGACCCTACAACGTTTGTGGAGACAATAAGAGTTGTAAAAAGAACAAAATACGACCCAGCCCACATTGAAAATTTTTTAAAACAATATCCTAATATTATTATGTTTACAGATACCTCAATCCTTATTAACCAAGAAACCTTTGAAGAGCACACTTTAATAGTTTCTAGAAAATTCATAGAAGGATACAAATTATTGATCGATCAAGAGATGAAAAAGCCAAATCCCAACTTCGAACTGATTAAAAAATGGGAAAAAGAAGGTGAAGTGAAGTAATTAATATTTAATAATCACCACTAAGGAATAAAATAAAATTGCTTAGTGGTGATCCCACTCCTACCCTACACTTCTGGTACACTTTCTCCAAGGGCTTCTTCAAAAAAGTAATGGATGGCATAGGTCTGTGCAGCTCCAAGTTTCTGACCCATTTGGCTGAAGATATACATGCCAATAGCAATAGCTGCTAGTACTGGTAAGGCATACAAAATCGAGCTATCATTGCCCAAAGCTTGCTGTGAGAATCCAATGATGGCAATAAACACAAAAAGTACGCCTACCGCCAAATAAACAAGTGCAAACAATGTCCATACATTAGGCATCGGACCGTACACACCTATAATTCTAGTAGTAGCATCTTCTTGTTCGCGGTACATGAGTACACTCAGTTGTGGAGACCAATAATGGCGATGTGATCTGTTGACTCTTATGGTGATGTGATCTTGCATAGCTTGACCATGTAGGTTATGGGTATTGGTTTTTAATTTTTCTTTTACCAAGGAGATGATTTCTTCCATAGTTTTTGAACTCGTCATTTCGAACTTCGGTCTTACCCTAAAACTGGCCATTGTTTTTGCTTTAATGCCGCCAAAATACTCGAATTTCGGGAAGTAATTTATTTTAAAGATATGACCTTTGTCATTTGTTGTAAGTGTAGCTATTTTGATAAAGATTTTACTTACTTGCCTCCCATTTTTCGCCAGTTTTTGCGCTATAATACTCAGTTTGTTCATCATGTATAAAAGTGAGTAGATTTTTATTTTCTAGTAGATCTTTATCCATTTTTAAATAGCCTAGATGTGTGATTTTTACAATTTGTTTGGTTTGGGTATTATATATCAAATGGTCATCTTCAGCCTTTGCATGGTAAAAGTCATCCGTAATTTTTCTAAAATTATAAAACCCAGGAAAAGAACGATAAATAAGCTTGCCTTGTATATCATACAAATCAAAATTGAAAAAATCATGCATGCCTTCTAATAAATCTAATTCCTTGAGATGTACTATTTTTTTGTAACTCATAGGAATGATTTCTATTCCTTGGTCATTGACTAATCCATACATCTCTGTGCTGCGAGCGATAAATAATGAATCGTGATTTCGTAAAGCTAAGATCTCTGCAAATGGCAGACAAGTCTGTTTTTTTAATAAACTATCCGCCGTGCACGCTACTCTATTTTGACTATCATAGACAGAATATCCTAAATCACCACTACGAATCAAAGCACTAAACTGAGCAGCAGAAAACAACTTGCCATCCACTGTGAAAATGTCGATATTGGATGAGCCAGGTATATTTGCAATTAAATATCTCGCGTCAAGTTGTTCTATTTTTACATAGTTTTTCTGTGTCAAAAGGTTTAGTTGTTCATCATACAATCTATAAATGCCATTTTTGACAGTAAGCCATATTTTTCCTTCTATTGCTTTGAAGTTTTGTGATTTGGCAGGGTGAAAGATGTAATCACCTTGTTGATTTATAAGCGCCAATCGTTTGGCAGAATCTTGTAAAATATAATAATCAAGTCCTTGTAAACTTTGTTTTTCTCGGATGGTAAAACCTTTGGGAATGATCGTGGCAAATGGTATAGAAGGATCGTATTGGAAGGTTTGTTTGGTATTTTCAACCAAGCCTCTTTTATTTGATGTCGGGTTTATTTTGTTCTGATCTACTTGCGCATGTAAACCAATGGCAGAAGCTAGGCTAAACCAAACGACA
Organism: Saprospiraceae bacterium; assembly: GCA_035326365.1. GTDB lineage: Bacteria > Bacteroidota > Bacteroidia > Chitinophagales > Saprospiraceae > OLB9. Next base: position 3,949 of record DAOLFJ010000065.1, read on the forward strand.
ACATTTCTTAAAACTGTATTCCATACCATGGCACAAAAGTAAGGAATATATATTGTAAAAATTGAAAAGTAGAATCTTGAAAATCGTTTTTAGCTACTAAAATAGACCTTATAGGTTTTGAAAACCTGTAAGGTCTTAGGAGTTTTTTATAAGAATCACGCTACCTACTTTCTTACGGATTCCCAAGTGTAAAATCAGCAGAAAACACATAAAATCCCTTTTGAAAAGCTTCAATATGTTGGTTATTCAGATATTTGTGGTAACCCAGTTTTACAGCAATAAAGTCTTTGATGTCTAATCCACACTCGATATTCGCACCTGCAAATCGATGATCAGAACTACAACCAAATATCTTTTGCATTTCTTCCCTATTATTCATGGAGTACGAAATATAACATTTTAACCAAGCACGTCCATCACTTGGTAGTTGGCCTATTTTCCATGCTTTGGTATCTATACCTAGACCCATTACCATCATTTTTGAAAAAAGCGACACGGTCTCATCTAGCTCAAGCGCAATTCCACTCATTGATTTTGTAGCTACTTGATAGATAATGTCCAACTTCGTCGTTTTGCTTATCGTCTTTAGCTTGTGACTACCATGAATACCGATACTAAACATACCACCATAATTATTGAGTATTTCAGCGGCGCTCAGGGTATTGACGCTATATCCTTCTTCTGTGGGATTGGTCGTAGCTCCAGCCATGATGTAAAGTGGAATGTAAAAACGCTCTGGATCACCTATATTTATCTCCGCAAGTCTAGCACTAGACCGAAGCATTCCACCAGAAATATAATCTATCTCACCAGTAGAAAACAATTGAAATATCTTGGGGATTTGTCTATTCGAGTGTGAAACATTGACTCTACCTGATTGGGGGAAGGTGTCGGGATAAGCATCTTCATAAGCAGTAGAATCGGATTGTCCAAACAAAGCAATAGGACAAACAAAGGCAAATACATGGAACCATCTGTACATCTCAAAGGAATTTTAGCGAAGAAAAAGTAAAATCAATGTACAAGTCTTGTGTAATAGGGATATGTTTTGCTTATGCCTAATAACTTGATTTAGGTTTGGTGTATTGTAGATTAATGTAATTATTTTGGAAATCAATTCACTATGAATAAAAATGCCACTTGAAAATTATTCCAAGTGGCATTTTATTATTTATGTTAATTCTTACTTCTTATCCGGCCACCTACCCGGCGTGTAAGGTGCTTTGTTTTTATTGAGTGCCGCTTCTATGGCAGATACCTGTGCATCGAGTTCTTTGATCATTGGGAATACTTCATTGTACTGTTTTTCTGCTACCGCGAAGGCATCTGTCAGCGTTTCCGGAATGTCAGACGTAGTATTCCATATACTGTAAATGATACCATAGACACGATCATTGATAGATGGTTTGGTTTCAAATTCTCTTTTGGCTCTGGTATCATCTCCATTCATTTTGAGTTTGATAGGGATGATAGCTTGTTTGATTTTATACGTTGATGCCAATAAATCCGTTGCTGAAGCTGGCATATCCATGATGGCGAGTTCTGCATTTTTTACCCTTGATTCTATTTGACCTAACAGATCATTGGTGGCGCTGAGATGACGACTCATATCACTCACTTTCTGATAGAATGCTGCATTGGCAGCTAGGTCTTTGGCTGGCAGACTTGCTTGATTGAGCAGCTTGGTATTGAACGAAACAGGTCCGGCTAAGGGTGTCAATACACCATCTTGATATTTAGATAAAGAGACATTATATGTACCTGGCATGACCAAATGCCCTTGAGGTGCAGAAGCAAAAAGCACATCAGGTCCAGGCGTATATCTACCTTCCACCGGATCAGTTGGCGCATATCTAAGATCCCAATTAAGTCTGTACAATCCTTTTTTAGCACCAGTTTTTATATGTCGCACTACATTGCCACGAGCATCTGTAATAGTCAGCAAAAGATATGGATCCACTTGATTATCTTCGATCCGTAAGCTATCTATCGTAGGATAATACACTGCTTCCTTCTTTTCATAAGCTGCTTTTTCTTTTTCCTTACGGATATCTTTGATTTTTTTGATATCGTCTTTAAGATAATATGTAAAAACTGCTCCAACTTCAGGATTTGGCATGGTGAAATAATTGCTACCCAAATGACCTTTTCCTCTGAGTCCTAATGGTAATCTAGGGATATACATCAAGGCATCTTTGACCGGTGCGATGATGGCTTCTTTATTTAGGTCTTCTTTTTTGATGTGTCTCAGTGGGCTATAATCATCCATTACATAAAATCCACGTCCGAATGTACCGAGCACTAGGTCGTTTTCACGTCTTTGTATTTCGATATCTCTCACTGCTATCGTAGGCAATCCTGATTTTAGTTGAATCCAATTGCCTCCACCATTAGAAGTAAAAAAACAACCAAACTCAGTCCCAACAAATAATAAATCTTTGTCTACATGATCTTCGGCGATGGTATAAATGCTACCTCTTTCTGGAAGGTCGGAAGCTATGCTTTTCCATGTTTTGCCTGCGTCTGTGGTTTTTAGTACGTAAGGTTTGAAATCTCCATATCTGTGATGATTAAAACATACATAAGCTGTATTTTTGTCGTGCAAAGAAGCGATGATTTGATGGACATAACTCATCGATGGTACGCCAGGAAGGTTATCTATCTTAGTCCAGTTTTTGCCGCCATCTGTGGTAAGTTGGATCAATCCATCATCTGTCCCTACCCAAACCATATCTTGATCAAATTTTGACTCTGCGATGCTTGTGGTTTGGCCAAAAATATCCGTACTTCCATTTTTTGCAATAGCGTCCACAGACCAAATTTTGCCCATGACTTCTATTTTATTTCTGTCTATCTGTCGGCTGAGATCAGGACTGATCACCTTCCAACTATTACCTTGATCATCTGTTCTGAATACTTTATTGGCTCCGAAATACAATCTTTTATTATTAAACTGACTGATCAGTAATGGTGCATCCCAATTCCATCGATAGGCTTCATCGTTTTCGCCTTCTATGGGTTTGATGGGTAGAAATTCGCCATTTTTACGGTCAAATCTTACCAAACCACCATATTGACTTTGAGCATAAATGATATTTGGGTCTGACTGATCTACCTGTGTCTCAAATCCATCACCCGTAGATGTAACATAACAATCCGCATTAACGATACCATTGCCAGAAGTCGTACGACTAGGAATAGCAAGGCTGAGATTATCTTGTGTACCACCATGTACGGTATAAAAAGGATATTCATTGTCCGTACTTACTTTATAAAACTGTGTCACGGGTAGATTGTCTTTAAAATGGTAGGTGGCTGCATGATCGTAGGTCTCATAGATACCACCATCACATCCTACTATCAAGTGATTGGCATCATTCGGATCTATCCAGATGGCGTGATTGTCTATGTGTTTATTGATTTCGCCCAGATTACTCACCGTTTTTCCACCATCATAACTCACTTTATAATAGGTGTCTGTGAGAAATATCTTATCTGCATTATGTGGATCGCAAGTCACTTCTTGGTAATAATTGCCCGAAGTAAATACGCCGCTTCTTTTTTCCCAGTTTGCACCTCTATTTGTGCTACGATAGATACCACCTTTACCATCTTTGGCTTCTACTACAGCAAATAAGATATCAGGATTGACAGGACTGATATCCAAGGCTATTCTACCTACATCGCCACTTGGAAGACCACCTTCTACCTTTGTCCAGGTCGCTCCAGCATCGGTAGATTTATAAATTGCAGATTCGGGTCCGCCACCTATGTAGGTATGTACCTTACGCATGCGCTGATGGAAGGCTGCATATAGCACTCGATTGTCTCTAGGGTCCATCACTAAGTCATTACAACCTGTGTAAGCACTGACACTTTTTACATTTGTCCATGTCGCGCCACCGTCTATCGACTTATAGACGCCACGATCGCCACCTTCACTCCATACAGGTCCGTAAGCGGCTACGTAGATAATATTGGCATCTTTAGGATCTACGATGATTTGTGCGATATGTTCGGAGTTTTTAAGTCCCATGTTTTTCCAAGATTGGCCGCCGTCGGTGGATTTATACACGCCATCACCGTAGGCTACAGATCTTTGGTTATTGTTTTCACCTGATCCTACCCACACGGTATTGCTATTATTGGGATCAAGGACGACACAACCTATGGAATACGAACCTTCCCCATCAAAAATAGGTTGGTAAGTGACGCCACGATTGGTGGTTTTCCATACGCCCCCTGAGGCAGATGCGACGTAATATTCGCTGTGGTTATCGGGATTGACCGCAAAATCGGCGATACGTCCTGAAGTGATCGCAGGACCGATGGACCGGAATGCTAAAGCAGAAAATGTACCCGAACTGTACAAATCATCCTTCTTTTCCGCTGCTTTGACGGCTGTTTTATCAGGGGATTTTGTACTTTTTTTCTGACTAAAACTAGGATGTGCGAGAATACAAGCCAATAAAAGTGTAAAAACTAATTGTTTTGTGATGACCATAATGATATGATTTTTGATAATATGGAGTGAAGGTAATTATAACATTTGAAATGATAAAACTCTTTGTCGAAAAGGTTTCCAAATAAATAATTTCCTTTTAGTAAGACTTAACCATTATGGATATTCTTTCACGATCACTTACCAATTTATATCTTAACCACTTGTTTGCTATAAAATATTCTCTCCTTGTTGACTACGGGATAGATCTCTACATTGTAGTGTCCTGATGGCATGGATGATAGATCCATTGCTTCTATGGTGGTATGTTGTATCTCTCGTTGCATCCATATCTTGCCGTTGATGTCTGTGACTACAAGATTTGCTGTGCCTAGCTGTTCAGGTATCTCTACTGTTATATCTGCGCTAGTAGGATTAGGATAGACTTGCAGGTCTTTGCGGTAATATACAGTCTCGCCGAATATAGATGAGATCGTAGGGTCACATTTTTCTTCTTCGTCCACACGTAGGCGTGGAAAATTGGGTAGCCCACCTGCATTGGCATTAGGAAGCTTGATTCCATTTTGTACAAAGTCGCATGCCTTGCCTAGTTCATTCGGATGATTGATGACATGTATGGAGTATGATCCATCCACTGGTGTCATATATATCTTACAGTCTGGACCTAATACCATTAAAAAAAAAGATGTTCTAAATGGATCGAGCGTACCGTCATAGGTATCTATTAATTGGATGGCTTTGGAGTCATCTTCTTCCCATGTATCGATTTGGTGCAAATAATACGATGTTGCCGTATATATAAACCTGCTATTGGGTGACCACTCTACACTACAGAATATGCCGATGCCGCTAGTGTCTATGGGTACCATCTTTTTTTTGAAGGTAAGGGTACCTGTGGCACGATCAAAATCATAGATCAGCAGATTGTCTGTCTCATTGTATATAGCATATTGCCGTCCATCTGGGCTAAATCGTGCAGTGCCAGAAGAGCTTGACTTTTCGGCAGTAAATCTATGGTAGGCATCTTGATCTTGCATCACATTGATACCTGATGCATCGATTAAAAATGTCTTAATTTTAGTGCTGTTTGTAGGCTGTAATATCCACCAATCACGTTGATTCTCATGACGTATGGCTGAAAGGTAAGAAACTAATAGATTTTGAGTCAAATAGAAATATTCGTTTTTAAATAAAACTTCACCAAGTCCATTATTTTTTGTTAAATCAACCAAACTAATTCTTATTTCAGTTGAATCATAACCAATGGGGTAATAAACCCTAGTCTTGTGTAAAATATAAAACTGATTTTCATTATTAGGATTATTCAGTATTAAAATGTCTTGCGGCCCTGGATACCCTTCTTTGGGGTTTGGCCAAAAACGTTCCGTCCATTCTCCATTGTTTAAATTGTCACCATTTAAAATCAATTCGTGATTTTTATTAAATACTCCTCGCCCATTTGTATAAATCAAAAGATTTCCAAATTTGTCAGATATTGATGCATTACATCTAGCAAAACCATATGTTAATTCCTGATTGTGGACCAATTTTTCCTTATTATTAAAATCATATGTATGGCCTGAAAAGTTAGCACTTCCTTGTATGGACTCATAACCACAAAACCAGATGTAATCTCCCTTTTCTTGCGCATAAAAATTGGATGTTACCGAAGATAAAATCAAGGCAAAAACATATGGAATATAAACCTTGCTTAAACTCATATATGATTGTTTTACAATGAATACTTTTATAATTTTCAAGTCACCCTCAGATGATTTGAATCTATTGATATTTACAAATCACTCAAATATAATAGAAAAAACTAGTTTGGTAAATAAATGTACTAAAATAAAATGTATTTGGCTCAATTTTACCACCTTACTATTTCTTAATTATTGGAGCTATTTGAAGTCTTTTAAAACTTAAAACTCTTTGTCGAAAAGCTTTCTAAATAATTACAAAGGCTTATTAAATACCGTTTCAGTACCCTTTATTCCTATTTCAGTATGGAAATACCGTTCAAATTATAGAAAAAGTAGTAATTTTGATGCATGAGATATTTTTTTGTATTGGTATTAACTTGTTATTTGAGCGTTGTGTATGGACAAAACACTACGCTTGCGCTGAATGGAAATGTAAAATTTGTGTCTGATGCTAGTCTTGAAGTGATCAAAGCAGAGAGCAATAAACTGACAGGTATCATAGATGTCACAGAAAATAAATTTGCTTTTTCCGTTAAGTTACTGACCTTTGAAGGATTCAATAGTGCTTTGCAAAAAGAACATTTTAATGAAAATTACATGGAAACTACCAAGTATCCAACAATCACTTATACAGGCAAATTATTAGATGATATTCCAATCAACAAAGATGGCAAATACCAAGTACGGACTAAGGGTAAATTTACCATTCGTGGCATCACCAAAGAAAGGATATTAAATCATGATGTCACAGTCACAAATGGACAAATACATATTACTTCTACATTCAAGATATTACTAGAAGACTATAATATAACTATTCCGAAGATTGTCCACAAAAAAATAGCAGAAGAGATTCAAGTCTCACTGACTGCCAAATCAGGAAAATGAGAATAAGTGTCGTTTTTCTATTTTGTCTGATAAGTTGGACTTTGACAAGTCAAAAATACCACTTCAATCAACACGAAGTTAGTACGGATTTGCTTCGTATGAATCCCACTACAATATGCAGATATCAAAACGATTTATTGTACATCGGCACTAAAGAAGGTTTAGTCATTTACGATGGTAACATTCATAAAATATATCAAAGGTCAGATCAAGGTTCGCAAGAAGTTACCTCACTTTATTATGATAAAAACATACTTTGGGTCGGCTATGAAGATGGCGCTATTTTCCAATTTTTTAAAAGCAGTTTACATCCATGGACGATTGATGAAGGTTGGCCAAAATCAAAAATAATTAACATCTTTTTTACGCCAAAAAACCAATTATGGGTTGCTACTTACGGAGAAGGCGTCTATGTGTATGAAGATAAAGTTTTGTAACATTAATGAAGATGATGGTCTTTTTAGCAATGAGATCTACAGTATGGTGGCCACTAAAAGTGAAGGAATATGGGTTGCCACAGATCTAGGCGTTCAAGAAATGCATTTTGATAAAGGTACGAAAAAAGTTATCAAACCGAATGTATCTATTTCACTTCCGAATGATGTTGTCACATCCATTTATCCATCCAAATCAGGACAAAATTTAGGTATAGGTACCTTCAAAAGTGGTGTATGGGATATTGACGCAACAAAACAACAAGTAAAATCTAATATTGGATTAAGTGAAAGTGTGGTAAAAATACAGCAGTTATTTTTTGACACATATTTAATTCAGACTGAAAATAAAGAAAACATTTATATATGGAATACTACGTCGGGCGATCTTAAACCACTTAAGGCCAAAGGTCACGAAACGTCCCTATCCATCATTGATTTTTTGGTAGATGATGAAAAGAATATTTGGATTTTATGTAGAAATAATGGCCTACTATCTGCGTCAGGTACAATTACCATTTCACAAACGAATGTCAAAAACATTCAAACCATAAGGAATGTAAATGGCACCACTTACCTTGGTAATGAATCAGGGCTTTTTTTGGTAGATACAGCGCAAATCACAAAAAATATCATCCCAAATGTCAATATAATTTCATTGTATTACCATGAGCCTACCAAGGAGTTGTGGTGTGGTACGATGGATAAGGGCATCATCATCGTAGATATTTCAAAAAACAAAACAAGGACAGTCAACGAAAGTAAGGGATTGACCAATAATAGTGTTTTTGCAATCATTAATCAAGGAGATAAAATATGGGCTTCTACCCTAGCGGGCATTTCTGTTCTTGATGAAAATGGTCAAATTTTGGAAGTTAAAAATAAAGAAAATGGTTTAGTATCTGACTATAATTATACGCTTTTTTCTGATAGTGACGCCAATATTTGGATAGGATCTGATGGGAAAGGTATTCAGAAAATAGACAAAAACAATAAGATAAAGAATTATATCAGCGACCACACTATTCTGTCTTTCGCACAGGACAAAAACAATGTCATATGGTTTAGTACCTTGGATGAAGGAGTAGGTTGTATCAAAAATGATTCTATTCAATATTTCGGGACAGAAGAAGGTCTTACAGAGCTGCATATTTCGGGCATAAAGACAGATCGATATGGTCAGATCATAGTATTCCATCATACAGGTTTTGATTTGATCAATGTAGATAATTACCAGATTGTAAACTTCGGAAACAATGTAGGCATTCGCAAATGGGATCAAAATATCAATGCCTTTTGCCAAGACAAACAGGATAATATCTTAATGACCGATAATGATAAAATCATTAGTTATCGTTCTATTCAAGATATAAAATACACACCAAAACTACATATAAATAAACTAAAAGCTGGAGAAACTTGGCTAAATAATAACATTACATTAAGCCATACTGAAAATGATTTTGTCATAGAATATGCAGGTATTTGGTTTAATGATCCTGAAGCTGTACGATACCGATTCCAACTGAGTGATGTGGATGAAGGATGGAGATTTACCAAGGATCAAAAACTTATTTACAGCAATCTCAAACCAGGTACATACAAATTTATCATCGAATGTGCTATTAATGAGAACTTTGCCCACGCTGATAAATATGAAATAAATTTCACCATAAATGAAGCTTTTTGGCGAACTTGGTGGTTTATATTGTGTGTAGTAAGCTTATTGGGATGGATTATTTACAAGATTTTTGATTTTGTTTCAGAAAGAAAAAAGACATTGGAAGCCATCAAAACTGAGCAAGTTAAAAACCAACTAGAAACACTCAAAAGTCAAATTAATCCACATTTTCTTTTTAATAGTTTTAATACCTTGATATCCGTTATAGAATACAAACCTGAACAAGCAGTTACCTTTGTAGAAAAGCTATCAGACTTCTATCGTAGTATCTTACAGTATCGTGAAACAGAGTTTATCAGCCTAGAAGAAGAAGTAACGATTATGGAAAATTATCGTTTTTTGCTCGAACAAAGATTTGGCAAAAGCATTGAGATTTCTGTCAACATCTCGAATCCAAAGGCATGGATGATCTTACCACTTACCTTACAATTATTGATAGAAAATGCTGTAAAACATAATGTAGTTTCGAAAAACAAACCACTGATCATCCACATCACACAAACAGACGAAAACTTAAAAATTTGCAATAATCTACAACCAAAACTAAGTGTGGAAGTTTCAACACACTTCGGTTTACAATCTTTGTCAAAAAGATATTTATATTTATTAGGCAAAGACATTATCATAAACAAAACAGCAGATGAGTTCTGCATTACCATACCCCTTAAAAAAACAATATGACAAGAGTAGTAATTATTGAAGACGAAGAGATGGCTGTCATCCGACTTTCAGAAATGCTCACAAGTATCTCTAATGACATCAAAATAGTACGTACTTTGGATAGTATTTCTGACAGTATAGCGTATTTTTCTAATGAACCAAGTTATGATTTGATCCTGATGGATATCCACTTATCAGATGGTAATAGTTTTGATATTTTTAAATACGTCACCATCACAAAACCTATCATTTTTATAACAGCTTATGACGAATATGCCATAGATGCATTTAAGCAATATGCAGTTGATTACCTCCTTAAGCCTGTTAGGAAGGAACATTTAGAGGATGCTTTTAATAAATATACTCGATTCTACAAAAATCCAATACCTGACTACACCAAACTTATCAATGAAGACAAAGCAGAGAAAAAATGGCTAATCAAGCTAGGTCAAAACATCAGAACGGTCAATTATGAAGACGTTGCTTATTATTTTACGGTAGAAAAAATAACTTATCTAGTCAACTTCGAAGGTAAAAAATATCCAGTGGATCAGACATTGGAATATATAGAGAGCAAAATAACTGATCGTAATTATTTCAGAATCAATAGACAATACATTATACATCAGAAGTCGATTGGTAAAATGAATACACATACCAAATCTAGAGTCAGGATCAATTTATTACCGACCAATGAAGAAGTAATCGTAAGTACAGAGCGATCTCCGCAGTTTAAGAAGTGGCTTGTGGGGTAATGCTATCAGAAATTATAAAAGTACCCTTTAAGAACGAAACGCTATAAATCTGCCACAACTTAATATAGGAATTCCTATCTTTGTATAATAATAAGATAATTAAAGTTTTGAATGTGGCACTTTTAATGACTTTCTTTTGTTTATAAATATTAATTAAATAATCATTTTGACATGGCAGTTGTAGAGCTTAAAAATCAAGTAAAAAACCGTATTGAAACCGTTAATGATGCGTATTTACTTGAAGAAATACTTAATTTGATAGAATTCGGCGCAGAAAAGGAAGAAGTTTTTATTATCCCAAAGGAGCACCAAAAGGAACTGGATATAAGTTTGGAACAAATGAAAAATGGCGAAATAATTTCAAATGAAGATGTAAATGCTAAAATTCAAGAATGGCTCTCAAAATAGTATGGACTAGAAATGCTATAGGACACCTAGAAGATATACTAAATTATTGGGAAAGTAGAAATGGAACAAGTGTATATTCCATTAAATTGTACAAACTTTTTCAAAATGGTTTAGATGTTCTATCGCGCTATCCTTTTTCGGGAACTTCTACAAACAATGATTTAATAAGAAAAAAGACAATAAGAGACTATTTTATTTACTATAGTTATAATGAGTCAAACTTAACTGTTTTGGGGATCGTGGATATGAGGAGAAATCCTAAATTTATTCGAAAGTTTGAAGAATAAACAAATTCACAACCTAAAGGAAAACGTATGATTATCAATAAAATAGAAATTACAGAGCCTTTCGTTTATAAGTTACAATCGTTGCCGTACGGCTTCAAAAAGCAGGACGGAAGCACTTACCGACACGTTCATGGAGTCTATTTTGCCTTTCATAGGTATGAGCACATTGACATCGGCCGCATTGATCCATTCATCACTAAGACCTGTGGACTCTGTACCTACTACAATGGCTGTGGGCACTGTAAAGTCCTGTGTATAACAAGAAACTGAAGTCTCAGACAATGTTGCACAAACGATACGAATCTTATTTTTTTTCAAGAAAGCAATAATGTCTGATGTCGTACCCGAAACCACTTTATTGGTAAAAACAGCACCTACACTAGAACGGATGATATTGGGATTAAAAACGTCCGTATTTGGATTAGCTATGACAAAAGTATCTACGCCTGCGGCATCGGCAGTACGCAAAAGTGCTCCTATATTACCAGGTTTTTCTGGTGCTTCTGCTACGAGAATTAATGGAGACCCTTGTGGGAAAGTAATGTTATTTAGTTCTGATGGTGTACTCCTGAATATGGCAATTACACCTTCCGTACCTTCTCTATAAGCTATCTTATTATACACAAGATTGGTGACTTCTATCATTTCCGTCTCAAACAATATTGGGCCATAAAGGTCAAATAATTGATTGTACACGACGATGGTGGGATTAAAAATGATGGTTTTAGGGATGTATCCACCTTTGATAGCTAATAATATTTCTCGTTGACCTTCTACCACAAATGTCCCGGATTCTTTTCTCAATTTAGACTTGTCAGTCAATAAAACGATGTTTTTAATGAGTGGATTGGTCGGACTAGATATGGATTTGATCATAAAGTGGAATTGTATATGATATTTATATAATTAAAGTATCAATTTGGGAAATGAAAAATTTAGAGCGCAAAATTACAATTTTTAAGGCGGTTAAACCTTAAGTTTTATGAATAAATCAAATTGGGGGAAAATTTAATCCTTTGTTAGGATAATTTCCTTAATATTGTGATGGTAAAAGTCGAAAAATAAAATTAATGATGAGATTAAAAACCATTTTAGAAAAGAAACTAATCATTGTGTTAGGAATGTTTTTATTGTCATTTGACTTAAATGGCCAAACGATCATTGATATTGAAGTCGATAACATTTATTTAAATGATAAAGATATTGTTTTTTGTAATAAAGGTGAAGTCAATGAATATTCATGTGAGGTCATATCAATTAGACAAAATGATTATCATTATCAATTAATTTTAGATTGTGAAGATGCAGGTTTTTCATTAAGTGACAGCTTGATGATAAACCAAGATGATATTCTAAAATTTGCAACGATAGCCGACTTGGATATGTGGGTGAGAGAAGTAAAATTTGAAAGCCAAGAGAATCGTGTAAATAATGGAAAATATTTTTATTTACAGCAACATAGCAATAATTTATTTAGTTTATTGGAATATAGGAAACCCTTTATGCTTAGTGATCGAGTAGAATTTTACGAGGCTGACTTTTGGCGATTTGTTTATTTTAGAATTAACAAAAAATATTATATCATCGGACTTGTAGATGAAAATGCAAGCGTATTTGGATATATAATTCCAACAAAAAATGGCGCAATTGCTACAGATGGTGACGATTTCTATCATCCTTTCTGTCAAAGATTTGATTCGGTTGAATTTGTTAACAAATGGGACTTTGATAAATTTTACCGAATAAAAAAAGAAAAAGGAGCATGCTATTTGTATGATAAATTATTTAATGAAAAAATTATTAATCGACCATTTAAGAATATAAGATTTTCACAAAACTTTATCATCTGTATGGATGAAAATGAGACACTAGTTTATGACACCCAACTAAAAAAGAAAGATATTAAAAACCTCAAAGCTGCATGTGATTCGAATTATGTCACTCAGTTTATTATTGGTAATAAAATAAAATGGATGGATTTTGAAGGCAAATTTCATGACACTTTCCCTAAACCTGAATTGGGTTTATGTGGTGCAAATGATGTAGCTAATAGAGTTATAAGATCAAGTAATCTTCAATTTAAGGAGATATCTAAATCACGCTTATATGGGATGGTTTCAGAAGAAATAGACTCAACTTATCTTTCAAAAGCTGATTCAATAGTTTCTATCCGATATTTAAATAATGAAGTTGAGCATAAGTACGATTCATATTCAAAACTATACTCCGTTTTCTCTTTTCCTTACAATACGTATTTATTAAAAACACCTAATAATACAAAGCTAGTATCTTTAATTGTTAAGAACGAAGCTTATAAAAATGATTTAACTGATATAAAAGAATATCAAATACAATCGCAAATAGCAAAAGACAGTTTGACCAATGTCATCAATAACATCAAAGATGACATAGAAATCACGACACTATTTGAAGGAGATATTGAAGCTTTTGGATATTATCATCCTATTCGATTTAAAGAAAAAAATCTTTACGGTTATTATCCACAAAACAAAAAGGCTAAATATTTAAGACTTGAGAAATTCAATTTTTTCTATGCTGAATTCGAATTACCTAATGGCAAAAAAGGCTGGCTTGATATTTATGGAAACGAATATTTTCGTGATTAAGACGGAATGATAGTTTAAATATATTTTTTATGCAAAATACTATTTCAATCCTATGGTTTTCTATGAAATCATTACATTTGCCACTTTGTTAATTTATTTCATAGTCAAATGAATTTTATGTTTTCTCATTTATCCAGATTAGCAGTTTTAGTAATTTTTCTTTTTGGAAGTTTTACAATTAACGCCCAAAAAACAGT
>DAOLFJ010000066.1:0-18007 GCA_035326365.1 Saprospiraceae bacterium
ATATCTCGTCCCTACGGGACTGCCTAAGATTTTTGAAAAACTATAGAGCACTATAAAGCTGGAAGGTTTCGATATGTTAAAGATCACTCCAAAGATAGAAGCTTTGGCTACATTAAAAGTTAGCATATGTAAATAAATTGTTAACTTTTAAAAAACTTTGGAAACTTTTAAACAATATAAAGTTTCCAAAGTTTACCTTTGCATGATGAATGTAAAAGATAGTTTACTTAATGCGGCATTCGAGTTATTCCTCAAGTATGGCATCAAAAGTGTCAGTATGGATGATATATCTAGGAAACTCGGTATATCCAAAAAAACCATTTACGGGTGCATTGCTAATAAAGAAGCTCTGATTAGCGATATTGTAGAAAATCACTTGGAATCTGATGAACAAGAAATATTAAAAATCCAAGGTAGGTCTAGTGATGCCATCGAAGAAATGGTCAATATTAGCCAGCATATCCTTACTTTTCTTTGCGATATGACACCGTCTTTGGTGTTTGATCTAAAAAAATATCACCCTGAGTTATGGAACAAGATCGAAAAGCAACATTTTAAATTTATAGAAAATACAATTCACAATAACCTTGTCCGTGGTCAAAAAGAAGGATTGTACCGAACCAACTTTGATGCCAAAATTGTCTCTAAGTTGTATGTGGCCAAATCAAACTGTATCGTAGATGCCGACAACTTCCCTATTGCTACTTTTGACAGGGTCACTTTATTCAAACAATTAGTTAGTTACCATATTCATGGCATAGTTTCCCCTGTAGGATTTCAATTATTTCAACAAAAACATAAAACCTTTTTTAATTTATGAGATCATATTTAATCATATTGTGCGCTTTGATAGCTTCCAATGTCTTTGGTCAGCAAGTCAGAAAACTTTCACTGAACGAAGCCGTGGAGACTGCCATCAAAAATGCCATTGAGATTCAAAACCTAAAGCTCGATGAAGAGATTCAACTTGCCCAAAATAATGAAATCAAAGGGTCTGCATTACCGCAAATTAGCGCAGATGGCCAAATGTCCTATTATACCAACTTACCACAAATTCCTTTTCCATCTTCAGATATTAATATCTATCAAGTACTGGAAAAAGAAGGCGTTAGGGATAACAACGGCAATCCCATCAATGTGGGTAATGCATCTTTTGGCATCCAAGCGGTATCATTTGTCGCACCTTTAAATTACCAATATGGTGTCGGTGTGCAGCAGCTATTATTCCAACCAGATGTATTCGTAGCGCTTCAAGCTCGTCAGTCTGTACTCGACCTAGCAAGAGGAAATACGGAAGTAGCCATAGAAAAGGTCAAAGAAGCAGTACAGAAAGCATATTACTCTGTTTTGGTCGCTCAAAATCAAAAATCTACTGTGGATGCAACGATGCAAAGGCTAGATAAATTGAGCTTTGAAATGGGGCAAATGTATAAAAATGGATTTGTTGAGAAATTGGATATTGATAAACTTAGTGTCACATTGAACAATACAAAAACGGCTCAGAACCAAATAAATAATGGTATTGCGATCAACCTTGCAGTTTTAAAAAATGCACTGGGTATTTCTCAGAAAGACTCCATTATTTTGACAGACCCACTTGATGTAAGTTCGCTCCAAGCAGATATTATAAAACTCGGTCAGGAAGTAAAATATGAAGACAGAAGCGAATACCGATTATTAGGTACGGCGAAGAGACTTCAAGAATTGGACGTCAAAAGATTTAAGATGGCATACTTTCCGACTGTGGCTGCCTTCTATCAATTTCAGAGAAGTGGTCAGCGAAATGACATTTACGATGTGAATGGATCAGGTCCTTGGTTTGCATTCAATACTGGATTGGTGGGACTATCTATCAAACAACCAATCTATGACGGTGGACAGAAAAGGCACAAAATACAGCAGGCAAAATTGAAGCTACAAAAGATAGACAATAATATTATTCAGTTGTCCCAATACATAGATTTAGAAAACAATATTGCAAAAAATAGTCTTACCAATGCTGTCCTTAATCTAGAAGTACAAAAACGAAATATGGAGCTTGCAGAGTCCGTATTCAATAGTACTACTAAAAAATATCAGTCTGGATTGGGTTCAAGTTTCGAAGTGATACAGACAGATACGGAAGTCCAAAGAGCCAATGGAAGTTATTTCCAAGCATTGTATGACGCTTATGTAGCAAAAGTCAACTATCTAAAATCAATAGGTAAATTATAATAAATCAAAACAAAATCATAGAATATCATGAACGCAAAATTTAGTGTATTAATAATTATACTTGCTTTGATGAGTTGTGGTTCAGAGCCAGAACAAACCACAGGAATCGATGCTAAGTTGAAGGAACTAGAAACTCTGAAGACAGAGATGGCAGAACTGTCAGCCAAAATCAAAACGACGGAAGACGAAATCATCAAGATGGATCCAAGTCGTGGTATTAAACCAAAATTGGTATCTACAGCTACTCTTACGCCAGAAGGATTTAACCATTACATAGACTTACAAGGTGTGGTCAGTAGTAAGAATATCTCATATGTCGCTCCTAGAAACGGCATGGGTGGATATGTAAAACAACTGTATATCAAAGCAGGCCAAAATGTCAAAAAAGGTCAATTGATCATGAAATTGGATGATCAGGTTCTGAGACAAAGTATCGAATCCATAAAAACGCAATTGGGTTTGGCAAAAAACATTTATGATCGTACTAAAAATCTTTGGGACCAAAATATAGGTACAGAGGTACAACTCCTAACTGCCAAAAACAATGTGGAGACACTTGAAAATCAAATAAAAACACAGGAGGAACAGCTTAAAACATTTCTAGTATACGCGGACCAGAATGGTGTAGCAGATATCGTAAACATAAGAGTAGGCGAACTTTTCACAGGTATGGGTGCAACAGGACCACAAATCCAAATCGTCAATAACGCCAACTTATCTATCAATATCGAAATACCTGAAAATTATACGGGTATCATCAAACAAGGCGCTAAAGTGGTGGTAGAAATCCCTGCAATTTCAAAAACATTTGAAACACGAATAGATCGTATCGCACAGTCTATCAATGCATCATCGCGTGGATTTACAGCGGAATGTAGCATACCTAATTCAACAGGTCTTAAACCAAATATGTCTGCTTACACAAAGATATTGAACCATTCTAATTCTAAAGCCATGGTGATACCAGTGAATATCATCCAAACAGATGAAAAGGGAAAATATATATATGCGATGCAGGAAAAAGATGGCAAAAAAATAGCGGTCAAAAAACCTGTTACGATAGGTCAGTTGTATGATGATAATATAGAGATTTTGTCTGGACTCGTTTCTGGTGATCAAATCATCACCCAAGGTCACCAAAATTTATATGAAGGTCAGTTCATCGAAGATAGTCAAAAATAGTCCTACATCACCATATAAAAATTCACAAAAGTGTCCAATCATTTAAATAAAATACAACAAAAGTTTAAGGAATTTTGGCCCACTAGCTGGTCTGTGGACAACAGAACGACGCTGTATGTCATCACCATGATGGTGACGGGATTCGGGATGTATATCTTCCTTACACTACCCAAAGAACAGTTTCCTGATATCGTCGTACCTACCATATCGGTAACGACAGTGTATGTAGGTAACTCGCCAAGCGATATAGAAAACCTTGTCACACGACCTATTGAGAAACAAATAAAAGGTATCTCTGGCGCAAAAGTCAACAAAATAAATTCAATATCACAGACAGATTTCAGTTTGATCATCGTAGAATTTGATACAGACATCAAGCCCGAAATAGCTAAACAGAAAGTAAAAGATGCAGTAGATAAAGCTCAAACTGACTTACCTGCCGATCTCACACAATTACCTAATGTACAGGAATTTGCATTCTCAGACATGCCGATTATGTTTGTTAATATAAGTGGTGATTACGACGGTCTAGCATTAAAAGCCTATGCTGAAAAAATGCAAGACAAATTTGAAACATTGTCAGAAGTCACTCGTGCAGAAATTGTAGGTGCGCCAGAAAGAGAAATTCAGATCAATGTAGATCCACTCAAAATGGAGCAAGCATTGATCAGTTTTGATGATATATCTAATGCAGTGGCCTATGAAAATATGGACATCAGTGGTGGCAAAATCAGTGTAGGCACCATGGATCGTACGCTTAGAATCAAAGGTCAAATAGAAAATAGTACAGCGCTCAATAGTATTATTCTCAAAACGCCAACAGGTGGATCTGTTTATCTAAAAGATATCGCTGAGATCAAAGATACTGTAAAACAAACAGAAAGTTATGCCCGACTGAATGGCAAAAACGTGGTCACACTAAATATCGTAAAACGTCCTGGCGAAAACTTGATCAATTGTGCAGGTAAGATCAAAGATATGGTTGCAGAAATGCAAATCGATGAATTGCCTAAAGATCTGAATGTAGTCGTAACGGGGGACCAAAGTAAACAAGCCGCCACTTCCTTTGAAGAATTGGTCAATACCATCATCATTGGTTTCTTATTGGTATTGGTTATTTTGATGTTTTTCATGGGCGTCACCAATGCCTTTTTCGTAGCATTGAGTGTACCATTGAGTGTATTTATAGCATTTTTGTTTTTACCATTTGCTGAACTTATTGTTGGTTCGGATATTACTTTAAATTTTATAGTGCTCTTTGCGCTTTTGTTTGGGTTAGGAATTATCGTGGATGATGCCATCGTGGTGGTAGAAAACACACACAGGCTCTACGACAACGGTAAAACTCCAATATTAAAAGCGGCAAAAGCAGCAGCAGGAGAAGTATTTATCCCTGTATTGGCTGGTACGCTTACCATCATAGCACCGTTTTTCCCGTTGATATTCTGGAAAGGTATCATCGGTAAGTTTATGATCTATCTCCCTGTGATGTTGATATTTACATTATTCGCATCATTGATCGTTGCTTTCATCATGAACCCTGTATTTGCAGTTAGTTTTATGAAACCTGAAGGCAAACACCTAGATCCTCCTAAATCTGCAATCTTTAAGAGATGGTGGTTTTGGTTGATGGTCGCTTTGGGTATTATTTTCCACTTGACTGGAAGTCCAGGTAAAGGCAATTTCTTGTTACTGTTCTCTGTCTTAACTGTCATACATGTGTATGTGATGCAAGATGTGATATACTATTTCCAAGAAAAAATATTGCCCTACTTGATGGATAAATATGAAAGTTTGTTGAGATGGTTACTCCAAGGAAGTCGTCCTATAGTAGCTTTTATAAGTACGTTTGTCCTTTTTGGCATCTCACTTTGGATGTTGGTTGCTAGTAAGCCTGATTTGCCGTTTTTCCCGAGTGGTCAGCCAAATATGATCTATGTATATCTCAAAATGCCCATTGGAACCAATGCTCAAGAAACAGACAAAGTACTCAAACAGTTGGAAGTCAAAGTATTCGAAGCATTAAAATCTCTCAATCCGACTGAAGAAGGTTCTATCGTAGAGAGTATTCTGTCCAATGTAGCTGTGAATGCTAATAATCCGATGGACAATAACAGAAGTACACAAACTAATCTAGGAAGGATTCAAGTTTCATTTGTAGAATTTGCAAAAAGACCTAATACGCCTACCCTACCATATTTGGATTCTATCCGTGCCGTAGTGAAAAATATCCCTGGTGCACAAGTAACGGTAGAACAGGAAGGTTCAGGTCCTCCGACAGAGCCACCTGTAAATATTGAGATCTTCGGTGACAACTTTGAAGATAATGCCAAAGTAGCTACGGATCTTTACAATTACCTGGATGTCAACAAAGTAGATGGTGTAGAAAATCTAGCCATGGACATCGACCTTAATAATCCTGAAGTTACCATAAATGTAGATAAAGAAAGAGCAGCCATAGAAGGTGTTAATACAGCGCAAGTTGGTAATGCTATCAGAACAGCACTTTTCGGAAGGAAGGTAAGCAAACTTAAGTCAGGGGAAGACGAATTTGAAATACAATTGAGATACAACGAACTAAAGAGAAATAATCTCCAAAGTTTGATGAACATGCGTATCACATTCAGAGATTTTAATACTGGAAGGATCAAACAAATTCCGATCAGTACGGTGGCGAAATTTGACTTTACAAGTTCTTCAGGTGGTATCAAACGTAAAAACCTGAAACGTACTATCCAATTACAATCAGCTGTCACAGACCTTTCTGCTGTAGCGTCTATCAATGCAGAATTGGGTAGTAAAATCAATGATTTCAAGACCAAATATACCATCCCTGAAGGCGTCAGCATCATCCAAAGTGGTGAGAGTGAGCAGCAACAAGAGACCAATTCATTCTTGGGTATGGCATTTATCCTTGCATTGGGGCTTATATTCCTAATATTAGTGATGCAATTCAACTCATTGAGCAAACCATTTATCGTATTGACGGAGATATTTTTCTCTATCATTGGTGTGTTCTTAGGATTTGCGATCACAGGTATGACGATGCCAACGATTATGGTTTTGGTCGGTGTAATCGGACTAGCTGGTATTGTGATCAAGAATGGTATCTTGCTGATCGAGTTTACAGAAGAGCTGAGAGAAAGAGGAATGAAGACCAGAGAAGCGACCATCCAAGCTGGAAAGATTCGTATCATCCCAGTGTTATTGACAGCTGTGGCAACTATATTAGGTTTATTGCCTTTGGCAGTTGGATTTAACATCAATTTTGAGTCTTTATTTACGCATTTAGATCCAAAAATCTTCTTAGGCGGAGATAGTGTGGTATTCTGGGGACCATTGGCATGGACGATCATTTTTGGTTTGATATTGTCATTTTTCTTGACATTATTGATGATACCGAGTATGTACGTTATGTCTGAAAGATTGCGTAGACCAATGATCAAATTTTATGGTACAAAATTTATTGCATTACTAGGATTTACTGGACCATTTTTCTTTATCTTTGTAGGTATAATGTACTTCGTAAGATGGATCACAGGAAGACCCGTATGGAACGGTACATATAAATACAAATAATTTTTTGAAGAAGTAAGTTGTGCATAAGTACAACTTACTTCTTTAACCATAAACAAAACAAGAAAGTATGAGTAAGTATGCGCATTTGAGAATAGAATACAAAAAAGAAAAACTCTCTGAAGAAAGTGTGGAAACAAATCCATTGACTCAATTTGACATATGGTTTCAAGAAGCTATGAATGCTGAAGTACCTGAGCCAAATGCATTTGCCCTTGCGACATCTGGTCCATTAGGAATACCATCAGCGAGAATAGTATTACTCAAAGGTGTAGATAGAGACGGTTTTGTTTTCTATACAAATTACAATAGTGATAAGGCAAAAGACATCGCTTATAATAGTCACGTGAGTATGTGTTTTCTTTGGCACGAATTAGAAAGACAAGTGCGTATCACTGGTCGCGCAGCCAAAGTATCAAGAGAAGAGTCAGAAATCTATTTTCATTCAAGACCACGTGAAAGTCAGATAGGTGCTTGGGTATCGCCACAAAGCGATGTGATTGCATCTAGAGAACAACTAGACCATAAACTGGCAGAAGTGACGGCATTGTATGAAAATACAGATATCATTCCCCTACCCGATCACTGGGGAGGCTATAGGATCATACCAGAAGAAATAGAATTTTGGCAAGGAAGACCAAATAGATTACACGATAGGATTACATACAAAAATATAGATGGACGATGGGATATCAAGAGACTGGCACCATGATTGGATATTATAAAAGAATAATGTAAACCTTGATAACAAACTTTCATAATCATTTGATGGCTGTGATATTGATATAATACATTTCTTTACCAAGTATAATTTTAAGTTCGACAATCCAATGCTAAAAAATCTCAAAAAGGAAATGCTTCTTAAAGAACAAGCTGAAAAATCAAAATTAACACCAGAGTACAAAATACTTATGGATGAAATGTTAGGAAAGCATGAGCGTGGTAAACTTGGATATATGGATTGGGATGATTTCAAAATAACTGTAATTTAAACATCAATGTATCTTATTAAAATCTCTGAAGATGCTCAATTTGATATCAAGGAAATAATTGCATAATACAACAAAATTGAATTTTCCTTATCAAATAAATTTATGAAAGATTTAGAAAAAACTATAACTAAAATTGGAAAAAATCCTTACAACTTTCAAATAAGGTATAAATGTGTGAGGATAACATTTACAAAAACATTTACTTATGGCATTCATTTCATAATCGATGAAAATACTACATTTATATCTAAAGTGCTTCACACAAAAAGGTTTTTCGAATAACTCAACTTTTAATTTAAATGATAAAATCGTTAATACTAAATTGAAAGCAAAAAATTTGAGATAAAAAAAATTATAAAAAAGCTTCTATGCATTTGCTAATGACCAAAAATTCCAAAGATGAAAATATTTTATAAGAAAAAGTACTCCCTACCCTTTACCTATCTCATCTCTCATATACTGGCCGTCCCACGCGTGATCTTCATCACTAAATGCCTCAGCCAGGTCATTCTGTAAGAGTTGTTCTTGCCATTCTATTTCTTCTTTTACGGTCAGGATATATTCCGTCAGATTATTACGCTTCTTTGCTAAATTCTCTAATGATTTTTCATCATAATTAATGAATTTTAAGCTTTGTCTGATGGCTGTGTATTTTCTAAACCCAAGTGAAGAAAGCACGTCGGCTCCCAAATGCGCTGCGGTGTATAATGTTTCTCTATAAATATTTGAAATACCCAAATCCATCAGTTCGTAAGCGTCGTATCGATTTCTTGCCCTTGAAAAAACTCTAAGATTCGGAAAGTGCTTTTTTACAGTTTCTATCAGACGATGGTTTATTTCTGGTGAATCAATGGCCGCAATTAGTACATGTGCTTCGCTTGCACCTGCTGCATGAAGCAAGTCGTGTCTTGTAGCATCGCCATAATAAACTTTGAATCCCATTTTACGAAGCAATGCAACCCTATCTGAATCATGATCAAGAATGGTTGCTTCTATATTATTTGCCCTAAGTAATCGTCCTACCGTACTCCCGAAATGACCAAACCCTGCTATGATGACTTTATTTTTTTCATTAATTTCATCGCTCTCATCTTCTGTTGGCACTTTTTTAATTCCAAAATATGGATCAATAATCCTTTCATTTATCAGCAATAGAAAAGGTGTCGCCACCATAGTCAACGCCACTACGGCCATCATAGTGGAACTCACTTGATTGTCCAAAATACCCAATTGTGTAGCAAATCCTAATAACACAAAAGCAAATTCTCCTGCTTGGGATAATCCAAAAGAAAAGATGAAGTTTTGATCACTCTCCATTTTGAAAACCTTGCCAATGCCAAATAAAACAATAAATTTCACTACTAAAACAATGGCAACCAACATCGATATAATACCTGGCGCACTGAAAACTTGGTTAAAATCGATGGTCACACCTACGCTCACAAAAAACAAACCCAACAACATTCCTTTGAATGGTTCGATATCGCTTTCTAGTTCATGCCGAAACTCAGAATTGGCCAAAACGACACCTGCTAAAAACGTACCAAGTGCAGGACTCAGTCCCACTGCTTGCATCAGGGCAGCAACACCTACCACCAAAAATATAGATGAAGCTGTAAACAATTCTCTCAATCCTGTCTTAGATATGTATCTCAAAAACGGGACGATCATATATCTTCCTGTCACTAAAATCACACCTACCGCAGCCAAAATCATCAATACTTGCATTCCTCCTGACTGATCATCCATAAACGAAGTACTATGACCTCCTTCGCCCACGACCATCTTTGTTCCCAAAAACGGTAGAATGGCCAAAATAGGAATGATAGCTATATCCTGAAAAAGCAAAACAGCAAAGGAAGCCTGACCTGACACCATTTTACTAAATCCTTTCTCTTTTAAAGTTTGTAAGACTATTGCAGTGGACGACATCGCAAATGCTAACGCAATGGTAACTGCGGACTGCCATGTGGGAACAAAAAATAGTAAGGCAACATACAAAATGAGACCTGTGATAAGCATTTGCGCCGTCCCTAGTCCGACGATTGCTTTTCGCATTTCCCAAAACTTCTGTGGATCTAGTTCGAGCCCAATTAGAAATAACATCAGCACAACTCCAAACTCAGAAGCATGCATAATGTCTTCACCATTATCTCCTGCCAATTGTAAGACAAAGGGACCAATAATAATCCCTGCAATCAAATACCCGACTATGGAACTAAGGCCTATCTTTTTTGCAATGGGTACCAATACCATCGATGCCCCAATGTAAACCAATGCTTGGATCAAAAATTCATTACTCATCTGTACCTTGTGTTTTTTCAGTGATGTAATCAGTCATCAATTCATATTCTACGCTGATATCCTTAAAGTTTTGTCCAGTCAACCAATTAATTACTTTTTGGTAATGAATAATAATATTTTTTATTTTTTCGGCATCAGCTCTATTAGAATCATACACTACAAAGGGTGGCAAGTAAGTCATTTTACAGAGATTGGCAGTTTGTTGGAATGGTCGGAGATACTGTCTTATGGGATATTTATTTCCACCTTCCTGAGAGTAAGCTATTTGACTACCACCTGCGCTAATCGTTTGCATCAGGAATTTGCCTTGGAGTGCATGTCCACCTGGTCCATAAGCCCATTTAAATTCCAATACCATGTCTATCCATTGTTTTAATAATGGTGGACAGCTATACCAATAAAATGGGTGATGCCAAATGATAATGTCATGGCTGAGTAGAAGTTCTTTTTCTTGTTTTATATCAATGTCAAACTCAGGGTAAACTTCATACAAGTCGTGAAAAGTAATATTTTCATTATTTTTGTAAACACGACAAAGACTCTTGTTGATCAGTGACTTTTCGTACAAAGGATGGGCAAATAAAACTAAGACTTTGGGTTGCATATCAATGATTACATTTGAAAACTATTGAGAATGAAACCCATGTTACATCTCAATAGTTCACAAATTTAAATTTTCTATTGATATTCGATTAAATCGTTTGTTTAATAAAATACTATCTTTTTACCAAGACCTTATTTACGGCTTGGAACTTGTTCAATGATGAAATTAAAATTGGACAATAATCCAGTATTCAGAGGATGTAATAATACTTGACTAAATAAATAATTCTTATCATCATTCGGATTGTCAAATTTTGCTTTTCCGTTCATATCAAAGTCACCTTGATGATATGCCAACGCAAAGTTATAATTGGAAGTATTTTGGCTATTTTCTGGAGATGCAAATACATCAAAAAATAAGATGTTCTGATCATCTCCTGGATTGACAAATTTGATCCTACCGTTTGAGTCAAAATCCCCGCCCCACATACAACTATATCCAAAAATGATATCATTTTTTTGTGCTAGACCAGTATAATTATATCCATTATTTAAACTCGTACCGAAATCAAATACTGGAGTACTAGGTTTCGTAAAATCAATTAAACTTTTATTTGATACTTTTTGAGACATAACACCTAAGTGATTTCTATGTCTAACAACGACATAAAAACTATCTACCAAAACTCCAGAAAATGCCAAAGGACTCACGCCATCTACATCTACAACATCTCCATCTCTCTGAAGCAATCCAGATCTAGTGGCTAGTACTTCACGATTATCATTTTTAGACCTTAATTCGACAAATACCCAATCCACAATGGCGTCTTGCCCCGACACTGCTAAGACCGCTGTAGGATTTTTAATACTTCTGTATTTAGTTAACAATCCTGAAGCCTTATGCGGGAAAGCATTACTAATATTAACGTATTGTGTAGCAACGGTGTAAGGGTCTTCATATGGGATGACATTGGTTCCATTAAAAGGATTGACCCTAAGATTATCTCTCATCAAAGGTCTATTGTCAGTAGCCTTTTGGTTACCATTATTAATCAATGCTCCTTCTAAATATACTCTAATACGTATACTCATATCTTCAATAATCAAAATATGGGCTGTTGCCTTTGCACAAACGCTCAAAACTTGATCATCACAAACAGTGTATACAATGTCAACTGGTCCCGTAAATCCTTCATTTGGTGTAAACGATAATTCACCATTTGATAATAGATAATAAGATCCTTGAGCAATAATAATCGGATTGCCAATGCTACCTTGCGGTGTTACTACTTGGTTATTCCCTTCTGGATCGTTATCATTTATTAGAACATTTCCAGTTAATGCAATATCCTTATAAGATGTGTAAAAGTCATCTGCGGCTACGGTGGTATTCACAGCGGACACTGCATTAACAGTGATAATTTGCATCGTTGTTACACAATTTGTGGTGGTTGCATCTGCACAAATACGATATACAACAGTATCTAACCCAACAAATCCTGAGGTCGGTGTATATATGATAGCTCCTGCTGTATTAATGGTGGTCGTACCATTCGCTGGTCCGTCCATAACAGTCATTTTGTCTGGATCAATGTTACAATCTACACCATTTAAACACTTATCATTGGATGTGGCAAAAATAGTAACAGCTTGGTTTACTGTAGTGGAAACGATATCAATATTCGGAATCATAGACATACTTCCTGATTGTGAATCTACCACCGTAATGGTCAAAACAGCCGTAGGACAACCTTGGAAAGTTGTAGGCATACAAACTGGAACATTGTAAATGTACACACCAGGTTTATCTGCGGTAAACGCATAAGTTCCATTCGTATTCATCACAAAAGTTACTACACTACCTGATGGTCTAGAAACTAAAAAAGGTGATGTACCATAAGTCGTTCCTACAGGAACATCATCATTGGTTTGTACATTTCCTACTACAGTTTTATGTATACTCGTTACATTAAAATCAGGGTCAACACAACTATGTACTGTTAATACATTTTCTTGAAGCGTTGATATACAACCTGTCTCTGAAGCTGTAAAATAAAATGTAACCTTGCCAGGTGCCATACCTGTCACAATACCGAGTCCATTTACTTTTGCTATGGAAGGATTACTACTCGTCCACATACCACCTACAGTTGGTGATAGTTGAGTCGTATATCCAAGACAAATGGATGTCGCTCCTGTAATTGAAACCTGCAAAGAATTACCTACTGTAACAGCTGGTGATGGATCTGAAGAACAACCAGTATTTGTATCTGTAAATATAAATCTTGCTTGACCTTCTGAAAGTCCTGTCACTATACCTTGATTGTTAACGCTTGCCACCGTCGGATTATCTGAAACCCATGTACCTCCTGTGGTTGGAAATAATGTAGTGGTGGTGCCAATACAAATCTCGTTGCTACCATTAAGTGTGATGGCTGGTTTTCCTAAAATTACAATCGGTGCTGAGCTATTTGAAGTACATCCAGTTGCGGTTGAAGTAAATAAAAATCTAGCCACACCTTGTCTTAACCCCGTCACAACACCTGAATTATTAATGGATGCGATGGTTGGATTTTGACTAACCCATGTACCACCAGAACTAGGGTTTATGACACCAGTACTTCCTATACACAATGAAGAAAAATCTGTCGTTATCGTTGGTTTAGGATTTACGTTTACAGAAATAACACCCGTAGAAGTACAACCTGTAGCGGTCTCTGTAAATGAAAATGTAGCTGCACCACTCATAATACCTGTGACCACACCTGCATTTGTGATAGAAGCAATTGTAGGGTTATTGCTTACCCAAGTACCGCCAGTAGTAGGACTAAGATTGGTTGTATTTCCTATACATACATTGTTGGCACCTAAATTCGAAATATTAGGACGGCCTACCACTGTAAATAATTGAGAGTTTTCAGAAATACAACCACTATTTGCATCCACTATACTAAATGTTACTTGTCCTGCATTTAAAGCATTTATCAATCCATCATTTGCAATGGTAGCCACGCTCGGGTTACTACTTGTCCACACACCTGTCGTCGAAGACGTCAGCTTCAAAGTGGTATTTACACATAAATTGGCATTGGCTTCACTTGCTATAGATGGTTTTGCGCTTACAGCTACTGGTGCAGAAGGATCAGAAATACAGCCATTATCTGCTGTAAAGTAAAAGTTGGTGACACCTTGTGATATAGCTGTTATTAAACCATTATTGGTAATACTGGCAATACTAGGATGATTGCTAGACCAATATCCACCCGTATTTGGCGTCATAGATTTTGTTTGACCAACACATAAGGTAGCACTTCCACCATCATTTATAGAAGGTTTTGCGCCTACCGTAAGTGGAGTAGGGATATTCGATGTACATCCAGTTGCTGTCTCTGTAAATGTAAAGGTAGCTGTACCTGCGGCTAATCCAGTCACAACACCGTTGTTTCCTACCGATGCTATACTAGGATTATTACTTACCCACACGCCACCATTTGCGGGATATAGATTGGTCGTACTACCTATACAAATCGTACTTGCACCTGAAAACCCTACTGAAGGTCGACCATAAATGGTCACTACATTTGTATTGCTAGACACACATCCTGTGACACTATTTGTAAATCTAAATGTTGCTTGACCTTCTGATAAAGCAGTAACTAATCCGCCATTCGTCACACTAGCTACTGATGGATTATTGCTAACCCAAGTGCCTCCTGTGGATGGAGATAATTGTGTGGTAGATCCTGTACACAACTGATTTGGTCCTGTGATAGAAACTAATGGTTTAGCATCTACTGTGACAGGTCCTATCTCATCAGAATAACATAGCGTACTAAGATTGACAAAAGTAAATCTTGCTTGTCCAGGTGTCAGACCAGTAACCAATCCACTAGAGTTTACAATGGCCACAGCACTATTGGATGTGATCCATGTACCACCAGTAGATGGTGCTAGTTGTGTAGTGTTACCTGCGCAAATTGATTGGCTACCCACAAACATAGCATTTGGTTTGGGTTTTATAGTGATTGGTGTGCTTGCATCTGAGCTACAACCTGATACTGTATTGGTGAAAATAAAAGTTGACTGTCCTGCACTTATTGCTGTCACTACACCTGCATTATTAATACTAGCAATAGATGGATTCGTGCTTGTCCACGTTCCACCAGAACCAGGTAAAAACTTAGTAGTAGCGCCTATACAAACAGCATCCTCTCCGTCTAGTGAAATGCCAGGTTTGGCTTTTACTTGAATAGTAGGTGATATATCAGAAGCACATGAAGTCGTTGAATTTGTATAAATAAAATGAACATTTCCTGCTCCGATTCCTGTTACTATTCCTGTATTACTAATAGTTGCAATAAGTGGATTACTACTGACCCAAGTACCATTTGCATTAGGTGTAAATGTAGTGGTCGCACCTACACATATTGCGCTAGGGCCTGTTAAAGTGGCAGTTGGTTTTTCATTGACATTGATCGTCGCATTTGCCACTACAGAACACCCTTGACTATTTGTCACCGTAACATAATAAGTAGAACCAGGTAACTCTGGTATGACCGTCACTTGTGGGTTATTAGAATTGCCTGCGTTTGGACTCCATTGATAAGTAGGTGTGCCAGATGCATTTACTTGTAAGTTTACACTTGTGCCTTGACAAACTGTATTTTGCGTATTTACAATGACTGGTTCATATTTTTGATACACAAAACCCGAAGTTGTCGCCATACATCCCTTGGAATCAGTGATAGTCAGATAATAATTTCCATTTTGAGTGATGGATACCGTTTGCGTATTTCCTGTGAAAGTATTTGGACCAGTCCAATTATATTGATAACTTGGTGTCCCCTGACTTGCAATAGCAGATAAGGTTGAATTATCTGTCAAACATACAGAACCATTATAATCCAATGTAACCGTAGGGTTTGAAACAACAGTAATATCTTCTGTGGCAAATGAAACGCATCCTGAACTACTACTTGTAAATGTAAAAGACGCTGTACCCAAAGCTAGTCCAGTGACTACACCTGTATTGCTCACAGATGCGATAGAAGGATTATTAGAAACCCAAGTACCACCTGAAGATGGACTTAAAGTTGTAGTACCACCGATGCACACATCCTTACTTCCTGTCACTGAAACGGTTGGTCTTGCAGCAACCACTATAGGACTTGATGTAGTAGATGAACAACTAGTTGCAGAGCTTGTAAAAGTAAAATAGGCAGTTCCAGCATTCAAAGCTGTTACGGTACCATCCACTGTTACCGATGCAACAGAAGGATTACTACTCGACCAAGTACCACCAAAAGATGGTGACAATGTTGTCATTTGATTAATACAAAGTGATGAAGCGCCCGTTATTTGAACAGTCGGTAACGGCTTTACGGTAAGTTGAGCTGATGGTAAAGATACACATCCTGTCGCTGTATTGGTAAATGTAAAAGTTGCATTCCCTGCCGCAATCCCTGTTACAAGTCCTGCATTATTAACTGTCGCAATGGATGGATGATTACTTACCCAAGTACCACCAATATTTGGTGATAAATTGGTCATTTGATTTAAACAAATCGAATTAGGTCCATTAAATGTAACTGTTGGTAAAGCATGAACTATTATGGCTTTTGTCGCATCTTCTGAACATGCACCCGAATTGTGAACATATGTAATTATAACAGAACCAGCAGAAATTGGAGTAATGATACCAGCTGCATTGATCGTTGCAACAGCAATATTGCTACTTGACCAAGATCCGCCTGATTTTGATGAAGTAAGTTGGATATTGTTATCCATGCACACTTCTGATGGTCCACTAATGACTACGCCTTGTTTACTTTCTATATAAATTGGTGCCGTTGGAGATGAAACACATCCAGTAGATGAAGATGTAAAAACGAATGTCGTATTTCCTGAAGAGAGACCTGTCACCACACCCATATTATTTACGGTAGCAATAGATGGATTGTTACTCACCCACGTACCACCAGATGATGGAAGCAATTGTGTAGTAGAAGATATACAAATGGTTGACGGTCCACTAATACTGACGGTAGG
Source organism: Saprospiraceae bacterium (assembly GCA_035326365.1). Taxonomy (GTDB): domain Bacteria; phylum Bacteroidota; class Bacteroidia; order Chitinophagales; family Saprospiraceae; genus OLB9. Next base: position 16,860 of record DAOLFJ010000066.1, read on the forward strand.
TGTCGGATTGACGGTGACTTGAGTACTTGGATTAGAAACACAACCTGTGCTTGTATTTGTAAAAATAAATGTTGCAGTACCTGCATTCCATCCTGTGACAACGCCAGCATTGGTAACTGTTGCAACTGATGGATTTGTACTAGTCCAAGTACCACCTGTAGATGGCGTAAGGTTTGTAGTGGTTCCAGGACAAATATTGGTTGTCCCGGAAACACTAACGATCGGTTTTGGATTAACATTGATAACAACTGATGGGACAGCAGTACATCCTAAATCATTGGTCACTGTCACTAGGTATGTGCTAGAAGGCAGTGTAGGTATAACTGTTACAGCATTTATTATGGCGTTTCCTGCATTTGCACTCCACTGATAACTTACTGCACTTGAACTATTTACTTGAAGATTTACACTTTCGCCTTCACAAACTGTGGTATTCAGACTTACTATAAATGGATCAAATTGGTGATAAATAAATCCTGAAGTAACTGCCGAACATCCATTAACGTCTGTGACGGTCAAATAATAATTACCATTATTCGTAATTGTGATTGTTTCTGTATTTCCTGTGAATCCTGATGGACCTGTCCATTGATAAGTATATGTCGGTGTACCACCAGAAACGTTAGCTGATATTTGTTTATTGGTTTCTAAACAGACAGAACCTTTATAATCGATCGACACGCTCAATGGACTGCTTACATTTACTGATTTGGAAGCAGTACTTGTACATCCGTATGAATTTGTAACTGTAACAGTATAAGTCGTCAAAGCCGTAGGGCTTACATTGATTGATGACGTGGTAGCCCCATTACTCCATAAATAAGTACCTACGCCACTCGCAGTCAATACAGTGCTACCTGCATGACAAATGACATTAGGACCACTAATAGCTGCTACAGGTTTTCCATGTACAATAACTGTTGCTTCTGAAGAAGAAGTACAACCATTTGTGTCTGTAACGGTCAATGTAAATATATAATTCTTGGTTTCTAATCCATCTGCAGATAATAAAATGTCATGGTCTGCTCCTGCACCTACCCCATTATCCCAGTTAAATGTAAAAGGTCCATTACCATAAGCTTTGCCTCTCAGTCCCGCTAGCTCGCCTTCGCAAATTTCAATGGTACCAAAACAAGGCGCTCTACCAC
>DAOLFJ010000427.1:0-3411 GCA_035326365.1 Saprospiraceae bacterium
ATAAATTATTTTACTTTAACCATAAAATTCTGTTATGAAGCATTTATTTACATTGTTATTGTTCATTTAAAACCAATTAAACATCTAGAACCCTTTTAAGATTCCTTTATCAATCATAATATACAACTAAAAGACATGTTAAGACAAAAACAAATCATAATTATTTTCCTGTTATTAATTTTTAATATCTGCTCTAGTCAAATTTCAATTACAAACACATCAGTTATCACAGAAGACTTTAACAGCATGGGGGCAACTCTTAATTTACCATCTAATTGGAGAATTAGAGGTACAACATGGGCTGCTGGTTCATCTACAGTAGGTCAACAAGCATCTTCTGGAAGTCCAACCGCTGGAGCAACATATAATTGGGGTGAAAACGGTTCCACTGACAGAGCAGTTGGTGCAATGACATCAGGTAGCTTTTCAAGTCCAAATCAATTAATGGTATATTTTAGGAACTTAAACGCAAATGATTTAGAAACATTTGTTGTTGAATATACAGCGGAAAGATATAGAATAAATTCTGCGGCAGCGTCTGTTGAGTTTTTTTATTCAACAAATGGTACAAGTTGGACTGCTGTTCCGTCTGGAAATACAGCTGCTTTTTCAACAGGATCTAGTTCATATACATTCGCAAACCCAACAAAACAAACTATATCAAACATTCAAATTACTGGTTTAAATATACCAACAAATGGTGATATATATTTAAGGTGGAATGTATTAACAACTGGGGCTAGTTCACAAGGTATTGGGATAGATGATATTTCAATTATCCCCACTTTTAGTACTGGCTGCACGTCACCCACAACTCCACCATCAGCTTTCTCAGCTTCAAATATAGGTACTACATCTATGGATATCGCATGGACCAATGGAAATGGAGATAATACTTTAGTGGTCGCTAGAGCAGGAAGTGCTGTAAACGCTGACCCAATGTCTGGATCAACATATACAGCTGATGCTTCATTTGGTAACGGAAGTCAAATAGGTACCGGAAATTATGTGGTTTATAATGGTACAGGAAGTACAGTAAGTGTATCTAATTTAACCAGTAGTACCACTTATCATTATGCAATATATAGCTACAATAGTGTAGATAATTGTTATAACCTGACAGAATTAATCGGAAACGCCACAACTACAGGGCCTGAGCTACAATTGCAATATCCTGGTACTAATAATGTGGCATGTGGATTTACACTACCTTTTGGCAATGTAAATATAAATAATACTTCCGACTTAAGTTATAACATCAAAAATGAAGGTACGAGCAATCTCGAAGTATCATCACTTGATATTACAGGAACTGATGGCGGTTTGTACACCATAGTTTCTTCTCATTCTTTTCCAATAACAATAACGCCTGGAAACACTGAAATCGTAACAGTAAGATTTGCCCCTACAACAGGTGGCTCAAAAAATGCAACTTTGACCATTGAAAACAATGACTCAAACGAAGATCCATGTACGGTCATACTGAGTGGAACGGCAATCGTACCGCCTGCATACTATAGAACTAAACAATCTGGATTATGGACTAGTGCTAGTACTTGGGAGACTAGTTTAGATAATATATCATGGATTGATGCCACATCTGCCCCAACTGTAAATGATTTTGATGTATCCATTAGAACTCCACATAATATTACCATCTCTACTTCGCTTACAATTGACCAAACAATCATCGAAGCTGGTTCAGTTTTGGAAGTAACAGCAAATGTTACTTTGGAAAATGGAACAGGAGATGATTTACAAGTATTTGGTATCCTAAGATCATCTGCATCAATTACTACTACTGGAAATGTTGTAGTAAAAAGTGGTGGAGTATATCAACACAATGTGGCAACAGGATCAACTAGAATTCCCCTTTCAACTTGGGAAACAGGCTCGACTTGTGAAGTGATTGGATATACTACTGGTGGAGGTTTGAGTAATGCGGGTTTTGATCAAAATTTTTATAATTTTACTTGGAATTGTCCTTTACAAACAAGTGAACAAAATTTATCAGGAACTTTAACAAGTATTGGAGGAGATTTTACTGTACAAAGTACTGGTTCTTCTAATTTAAGATTAATTGGAGTTGCAAGTACATTAATAGTGGGTGGAAATCTTACCGTTAATATGGGAGCCATTTTAAATATGAGTGGTTCAGGTTCGCTTAGTAGAATTGATGTAACTGGAAATGTATCAATAGACGGTACAATAAATGAATTAGGAACAGGAAGCGGTTTAATTGTTTTCAAAGGTAATACTCAATCATTTTCAGTAACAGGAAATATCACTAATACTGTGAACTTCACTATTGACAATGGAAGTATCGTTGATGTTTTGACGAATATCAGTTTGCCAAATAATTTAACTTTGACAAGCGGGTTGATTCGTCTGAATAATAATAACCTTACTGTTTTGGGCAACATTGTTGGTGGTTCATCTACAAGTTATATCCAAACTAATGGCTTAGGATTATTAAAACAAAACGTTTCTGCAACGAAACTTTTCCCAATAGGAAATAGCACCTACAATCAGATAAATTTGAGTATCGCAAATTTAACCGAGATTGGCGTTAGAGTTTTAGATGGTGTTTACACATCAGGGCTAATGGGTAGCGCAATCACTGAAAAAGTGGTCAATAGAACTTGGGATATTAATGCCACCATAACAAATCCATTAACATTGCAAGTATTTTGGTCTATTTCAGATGAAGCTGTAGATTTTGATAGAAATGCGTGTTATGTTTCTCACTATACTGGTGGGGCTTGGGAAGGCGAAACGCCTGGTATAGCATCAGGTTCTGGGCCTTACTCTTTGAGTAGAGTCACTACTTCGCTTTCACCATTTGCAGTTGGAAGTCTTGGTGTTCTACCTGTAGAATTCTCTAATTTCAGCGTTACAAAAAAGAACAAATCATCCATCCTGTCCTTCGCCACAGCATCAGAAACAAACAATGACTATTTTTCGATAGAAAGATCAGCTGACGGAACTAGTTTTGATGCTATAGGTGAAATAAAAGGTGCGGGAAATAGTAATACATCAGTCAGTTATGAATTTACAGATGAAAAACCACTAGCTGGTATCAATTATTACCGAATAAAACAAACTGATTTTGATGGTAAGTTTTCTTATACAGATATAAAGTCTGTAAGACACAATACATATGGCAACCTTAACATCACGCCACGTACGACAGAAGGTAGACTTCAGATCACAACAGATGCAGAAGATTATTCTATCGATGTATACAATGTGGCAGGTCAACAAGTAAAATCATATCCGTCATTATCATTAGATCAAACAATATCTATCGATGAACTAACGGCTGGTTTGTATTACATTAAAGTAAATGTAGATGGTCAAGTAGAGACAACTAAGATAGCGAAGTTATAAGCTAAGTTAAGCGTCATCGCT
>DAOLFJ010000067.1:0-17990 GCA_035326365.1 Saprospiraceae bacterium
GTCGCTTTAAAACCTAAATCCGCATTTCGTTTTAGTACAATATTGAGGATTGGCCCACCTGATGCATCATATTGAGACCCAGGTTGTGTGATAAGTTCTATTTTTTCTATCTGGTCACCAGGCATATCTCTTAGGGCAGCATTCATATCGTTGTAGGGAGAAGGTTTGCCATCTATCCATATTTGCAGATTTTGGCTTCCGCCCAATGTCACTTTGTCTTGCATGACGACGACACCAGGTACTTTTTGTAGGATTTCCATGGCTGTCCCGCCAGCAGCTACAGCACTATTGGCTACATTGACGACAAGTCTATCTGATTTTTGCTCTAGAAATGGTCTTTTAGCTACAATGACTGTTTCTTCTAGTGTGACTCCTTTTTGCAAGAAATTAATATCAACGTTGGCCGTTTTATTTTCAGGTTTTATTTCGAAAATATCGCTATATACGTTGTCGTACCCAAGGTAAGAAGCAAGGATTCTGTATGATCCAGCATTAATATTCTCAATTAAATAATTACCTTTTTCATCTGTCAAACTTCCTCTCACCAAGGTAGAATCCACATTTATCAAAGATGCAGAAGCATAAGCAACGGGCTGACCAGTTTCGTCTTTGACAGTTCCTTTGATGGTGATTTGAGCTTGTAAAAAACCAAAAGAAAATAATATGATAAGGGTATGGATATAATGCATAAATTGTTTTGTTTGACTTTATATAGACGTGTCAAAAATAACATAGGTTGCAATCGTAAAAAATATATTTCTACGAAATGGTCATAATTTCAGATCAGCGATGATATCATCTACGTGTTCGAGACCTACAGAAAGTCTGATCAATCCATCTGTGATACCTGCAGATTTACGTTCTTCAGGTGTCAATTTGGAATGGGTCGATGATGCAGGATGCGTAATGATCGAACGAGTATCTCCGAGATTGGCAGATAAGGAGATCATTTCTCTAGCGTCGATCAGTTTTCGTCCAGCGTCTATACCACCTTTGAGTTCAAAACTGATCATGCCACCACCTGCTTTCATTTGTTTGGTGGCGATGTCGTATTGTGAATTGGAAGCAAGGAAAGGATACTTTACATAAGCGACCTGACTATTCGACTCCAACCAAGTGGCTATTTGTAATGCATTCTGACAGTGACGATCCATTCTGATAGCAAGCGTTTCTAGACTTTTAGACAGAACCCATGCATTAAAGGGTGACATAGATGGTCCTGCATTTTTCATGAAGGGATAGATTTGTTCTATGATCTTTTTATTGGAAATAATTGCGCCTCCCATGACCCTACCTTGTCCATCGATATACTTCGTGGCAGAATGAATAGAAATATCCGCACCGAAAGCAAGTGGTTTTTGCAAATATGGTGTGGCAAAACAATTATCGACGATAAGTAATATACCATGCTCTTTACAAAATGTACTTGTCGCTTCTAGGTCTATGATGTCAAGGCCAGGATTAGAAGGTGTTTCGAGATAAAGAAGTTTGGTGTTTGGTTTGACCAATGCAGTCCATTGTTCCATGTTTAGTGGATCGATATAATCGTAGGTGATGCCCCATTTACGGAGATAATCATCATTGATTTTGAAGGTAGAACCAAAAACAGCTTTTGACATCAGTAAATGATCGCCACTACTCAATAATGATGCAAAAGTGGCAAAGATCGCTGCCATTCCAGTAGCTGTAGCAATGCAGTCTTCACCACCTTCGAGAGCAGCCATTTTATTTTCAAATTCTCGGACAGAAGGATTGGTAAATCTTGAATATATATTACCATCCGCTTCATTGGCAAAGAGCGCTCTCATATGTTCTGCATCGTCAAATACAAAACTTGACGTGGCAAATATTGGTGTACTGTGCTCATGATGCTGAGACCTATCTGTCTGTAGCCGGATGGCTTTGGTTTCGAATTTCATTTATTAGATATTGCTAATTTGCGGAATTGATTGAATTGCTGATTTGCTTAACTCAACATTTTCACCTGAATATGCTCATTTGTTGATTGCCTAATTTGGTCAAATATCATCGCTCCATACAGGTACTCTTACTTCATAACTATGGGTAATTTCTACTGACTTTGCAAGCATGAGAGACACGGAACAATATTGCTCCATCGACATTTGCACGGCCTTTTCGGCTTTATCTTCCTTGACATCTCCTGTAATGATGTAATGTAAATGCATTTTGGTAAATACTGCTGGTACGGCATCTGCACGAGTTCCGTCTATCTCTACCGAGATTGTTTTTACATCTTGGCGCATTTTTTTGAGTAGTGTTTCCACATCTATTGAGCTACACGCAGCTGCTGCCATCAGTACAGATTCCATTGGACTTACAGCTTCTTTATTACCAGAAAACTGCATAGTTTGTCCACGTTCATTGGTTCCCTTAAAATTTAAATCACCAAAAGTGGACTCTAAAAATACCTTCATTACTGTATAATTTGATTTATTTGTAAATATTGTTTAGATAGGCTTAAACCTGCAATATATGTCATTCTTTACTATCTACTATCTTAAAATATGGGTGTGTCAAAAAATGGCACTTAGTTTAAAACTCCTTTTGTTTAACCATGACCTTAAAGAAAATCGCTTAATTATCAATGTTATTTTAATGGTTGAACTCACTGTTAAAACTTTCAGGTTTTGACTTCTAAAATCCGTACATCTCCGTCATTCACCATCCCGCAAAGTTAATACAATGAAACAATCACACTACAAAAAATAAGAAATTAATACCCTTAACATACAGATGTAATAAAAAAGGCCTTATTTTCGCAGCCTGAATTGATTTATTATCCATAAAATACACATATGTTTACCATAAATATCTACTTAAAATTTGCCATCATAGCCATTTGTTTAGTTGGGGGAATTATTCTTTCATTTGTCCTAGGTGTAGGCTACACTTGGATTTTCATCATTATTGGTATTATCTTTTTGATCAGTTACATCTTACTTGGGACTGTACAGTCTGCATCCGAATTGCTACAAGTGTCTGATTTTGAAGGCGCAGAAAAAAGATTGAATCTTACCTTCTTTCCTAAATATCTTTATGTTACCAACAGAGCTTTCTATTACATCCTGAAAGGTTCGCTTGCTGCACAAAGAAAAGACAATACTGAAGCTGAAGGTTATTTTAATGAAGCACTAGCACTAAAACTTCCTTCAGACAATGAAAAAGCGATGGTATTGCTGCAAATGGCTGGCATTCAAGCTAATAAAAACAATTGGAATGGTGCTAAAAATTACTTCTACCAAGCCAAAGGTCTTAAAATCACAGAACCCACTTTAAAGGAACAATTCAAACAATTCGAAACTGCCATCAACAACCGTGGTCAGATGAAAGTAGCCCAAAGTATGGGTATGAAAACTGGTCAAATGATGATGCCGGGAGGTAAAAGGAGAAGACCTAAGATGAGATAGGATTGGATTTTGTCTGATCCGATGGCTCGAAGACATCGTATCGGTTTTGGATAATTGTAGATTTGTTGATTTGCAGATTTGTTGATTTGTGGATTTGTTGATTTGCTAAAATGAGTACTCCGATCGGATGACTCTAAAGCATCCCATTGGTTTTGTATAATTGCAGATTTGATAATTTGTGGATTTGCAGAATTGATTCTTACACTCGTTTTTCAAAGTCTTGCTTGACTTTGACTTAAACATATTTATTGCTAAGATTCGTAAGTTACATTTAACCGATAAAAATTAAAACCATCTAAACTTTACATATGACAAACTCAAATTTATTTGCTAAATTATTGACAATATGTACCATAACTTGCATAATCAGCTTGGCATCTTGCGGAAAAGATGAAGATACACTTTTTAAAGATTGTGTATTTCCGTGGCCTGAATTAGAAGAAATTCCACAAAGTGAACTGCCCAAAGAGATTGTAGAATTTACTTACAAAACTTATCCAGAAGCGGATACGATATTAGCTGCGGTGATAAATTTTTGTACCAATAAGAGACTCTATATCCAAACAGATGGAACGATCAATTACGACTTTTTATTTTATGATAAATGTGGAAATTTAGTAGCAAAAGGTAAATCTGAAAAAGATAGTAACATTAGGTCTATACTGAGTAAAAGTATAAAACAGGAACTTGGAAATGAAGCTTCACTATATGATTCATTTGTTGTTAATTACGAAAACGGCAATATAGAGTATATTTCAGAAGTGTATTTTCTTGGAGATTCCCCAAGATATATGTTTGACAAAGACGGTAAGGTTTTATGTAAATTATTTTGAGAAACATTTGTATCAACATTAACTTCACTCAGGCAAATATCTCTTTTTTCTATATTAAATGATACCTAGCAACTAAAGAGACAGCGCAATTCAAAATAAAAAAGCAGTATCCTATTTCCAGAATACTGCTTAAAATAACTTTAACCCAAATATGTCATTAACAAATCTTTTATGCGCCTATTACTTTACCATTACTGATTTTGCCTACAATTTTATTTTTTTCTAAAAGTTGATTGATGGTTTCAGCTTTTGATTCCAGATTTTTGATCTTCATTTTGGCTTCATTCAGTTTACCCTGGAGCAAGTCGAGATTTTTTAACTGAGCATTTGTCGGTTTACCTGCATATCCTAGGACTTCGCCATAGAGATTAGCGATCTTTTCTCTCAGTTGAGGCTCAGCAGCACCCACGTAATTATCACCCGTGGTCACCACTAGGATTTTTCTCAAATCTTCTATTTCTTTGACATATTCATTAAGCTGAAGTTTTTTGAGCATTTTTTTATCTTTCAAACTTCCTTTGATTGATTCTGATGTACCCTGCAACTGATCTATTTTATCTACTTCATCTGCCAGAAACTCCATCATCCTATAGAGTTCCATGGCTTTTTCATCTTTTATTTTACGATCTTCTTCGCTATGTATCGAGTTCGGATCATATTTCAGCTCTATGTTTTGTGTGAATTCTTCCTTGCCTTTGGTGATTTTTACCGTGTATTTGCCAGCAGGTACTTTGGGTGCAGCAAAACCGCCAAATGTAAAGGTTTTTCCCTTTGCTGTTTTTGGTAATGGAAGGGTATAATTCCATAAGACTTCATTGATACCTTTGCTTTTACCAGGCGCTAAATCCGCTACTTTTAAACCATTTTCATCAAAAACTTCCATCGTCATTTTGCCAAAAGTATGTCTTTTGTTCATGTAATATATGATTCTAGCTGATGTAGTAGGCGTTTCACCTAGGTATTCGCCCACTGCCGGAAATTCCTGAAAAGTGACACTCTCACTGATCACTGCAGGATCTAAAGTGATAAATTCAAGGTCTTTGCTGAGTAATGACTCATTGATCGCTCTCAGTGGTTTCAGATCATCGATGATGATGACACCTCTACCGTGTGTAGCCATTACCAATGCATCTGCATCTTTTTGAATGGTGAGATAGTGGACAGCTACTTGTGGCATATCATTATCAAATCTTGCCCAATTACTGCCTCCATCCAAAGATATATACAATCCCATCTCTGTACCAAGATACAAAATATCTGGATTCAGATGATCTTCTTTGATGCATCTCGCAAACACTGGAACTTGCTCATTAATAACTGATTTCCAAGTATTACCACCGTCTGTAGTTTTCATTACATACGGTTTAAAGTCACTCATGGTATGTCCATCAAAAACAACATACGCTGTATTTGCATCAAAATTGCTTGGTTCAATGAAATAAGTCCATGTATTTTTTGGTACACCTGTAATTTTGGAAGTGACATTGGTCCATGTCTTTCCTCCATCTTTCGTTACCTGCACATTTCCATCATCCGTACCTACCCAAATGATATTTTTATCTATCGGTGACTCATTGATCGTAAATACTGTACAATGATTTTCCGCTCCCGAGTTGTCAGCACTCAATCCACCTGATGCTTCTTGCAATTGTTTTTTGGGATCATTGGTAGTCAAATCAGGAGACATTTTAGTCCAAGTTTCCCCTTTATCATCAGAAACATGAACAAATTGGCTACCCACATATACTCTATCTGGATAATGCAAGCTGGTAGATAGAGGTGCATTCCAGTTAAACCTGAGTTTCGGATCACCTTCTTCGGCATAAGGCTTTATGGTTTTAGCTTGGCTTTTTGCCACATTGACTCTCCATATATTTTCTGCGCCCTGCATTTCAGAATAAACGGTATTCGGATCATTAGGATGTGGATATACTCTGAATCCATCACCATATCCTACGGATGTCCAATCACTATTGCGGATACCGCCTACTTTATTGCTCGGTCCTACCCAAGAACCGTTATCTTGCAAACCACCATACACTTTGTATGGCTTTTGATTATCTACAGACACATGATAGAACTGAGACAAAGGCAAACCTTTTACCATCTCCCAAACTACACCGCCATCTCTCGAACGATACACACCACCGTCTGTACCTACCACGATATTACTAGATTCATTGGGATCAAAAATATAGTCATGGAAATCCGAATGGATACCACCACCTATGCTTCTGAAAGTCTTACCACCGTCTTTACTCATATATCCTTGTAGGCCTGCCTTCAGAATGATGTCAGGATTTTTAGGATCTACTACGATTCTGGAAAAGTAGAAAGGTCTTATCACTAGTTCAAAATCACCATTGAGTTTTTTCCATGATGCACCACTATCTTCAGATTTGTAGAGTCCTTTATCGGTATCCTTTTCGGTCTCGAGAACAGCATAAACAATGGAAGGTTTGGATGGGGCTACCGCCACAGCAATTCTCCCCAACTTACCTGATGGAAAGCCATTATTTATCTTATTCCAAGTCTTGCCACCATCTATAGATTTATATAATGCTGAATGGACACCACCAGAATTAAATGAATAACCGGTGCGTCTGAACTCCCAAAACGATGCATACAAAATATCTGCATTCGTCGGGTCCATAATTAGATCTGCACATCCTGTTGTTTCATTGACATATAAAACCTTATTCCAAGTATTGCCTCCATCATCAGATTTGTACACACCACGTTCTTGACTATCACCCCAAAGTGCACCCAAGACACCTACAAAAATCGTTTTAGAATCTTTAGGATGTACTATTATATTACTGATACGTTCAGATTTTTCCAAACCCATTTTTTTCCAGTTTTGGCCACCATCCTCTGATTTGTAGATGCCATCACCAATACTCACACTGTTTCTAGTCCATGTTTCACCAGTACCCACCCAAATATTTTTGTCCGGGTCAGATGGATCTATGGCTACACTTCCTATACATTGGGTATGTTTATCAAAAACTGGATTAAATGTAACTCCGGCATTGACTGTCTTCCAAACTCCACCGCCTGCAGCAGCTACATAATACACCTTGGAGTCCTTTGGATGGGCTTCCAAGTCCACTACTCTACCTGACATGACCGCAGGGCCTATTTGCCGTGCTTTGATGGCGCCAAACAGTTCGTCTCCTTTCACAGGAATAGATTTTTGTCCGATAGACTGACCAATGAAACCAATTAAAAAAGTAAATACTATTAAACTTCTCATATATAAAAAGTATGGATTATTTTAAATTGAATACCAATAAAATTTTGAACTGACAAATAGATACCATATCAAGTGTTTTTGCTCATTTGTGCCAAAATTTCTCGTTAAGGCCTTATTATTTGACCTGCTTATAAAGATTGAGTCCACGTCGAAAATACTCAAAATTTGATACTCAACCGTTTTTTACACTGTACCCTAAAGGGAAACCGTTGAATATCTGCTTACCCGAAGATATTATTTCCGTTTCAAATACTTTTCGAATTAAACCCAAGTTTATAAATCAGAAACCATATTTTAGAAAAAACACAGCACTCATCAAACATTAAATATCAGTTATTAATTGTCGCATGCCACTACTTGCGAAGCCAAAGCTAATTTATTGCTCAGGGAAAGAAAATACTTTGTCATCTATCTCCACATTAAACTCTATGGTATTCATTTTGATAGATGCTTGTACTTGACCTTCAAATTTCTGATCTATAGAAAAAGCCATAATAACGCCATTTATCTCCTGATAGTCAGACATATACGTCTCAGAAAACTTACCTTTAGCTGGACCTTTTTTGATTTCAGATTTCACTAAAATGGGAACATAGTTCTCTTTATCAAAAAAGTAAAAGGATGCATTCTCTACATCTTGACCATCTATCTTTATTGGTTTTTTAGTTAATTTAATTTTAAAGCAATCTGTACCTTCTATCGTTTCGCTCCCTTGAAGTTCGGCAGTATATCCTTTTTCTTTATACTTCAAAAAAACCTCCGGAAAATCAGCATATTCAGCCTTCAACATTTCACTATCTTCTGCTTCCATCTTTTCAGCCTTCATGGTCATAAAATTTGTTTGCCATCCTTCCTGTCCATCAAAAGCTGGTTGTACGATTTCTTTCCCTTGGAATGTAAATGTAAGTTTTTGTTTATTGCCTTTAGAAAGCATTACTGTGGGAAAATCCAAGCCTTGCGCTTTTACATTTCCTACTGACTTCATAGAAGTGATTTTGGACCAAGCATCTCTGCCTCCTGTATTTTCCATATATTTTTCGATGATACTTTCTGCTGTTTGCGCAGACAATAGGCATGAAGAAATTAATAGGAGAAAAGTAAAATAATTTTTAATTGGGAACATTTTTTTTTGTTTTGGTAATTAAGAATTCGTTTTAAAATATAAAATCATTATTTGAAACAAAAGTAACATCAAATAGTATTAATGAAAGCAAAAAAAAGACTAAAACTGTAAAAAAGTGGATGAATTCTTCAAAACCATTTATAAATGTTCATTCAGCGCCAAGTCAGTCTCTTATAATTTGGCGATATTATCAGATTATTACCATGTATATGAGATACGACCTGTAGATCGATGTCACCAATCTAACATATGAAAATTAGTTGGTGTTTTAGTAAGTAACACCATTTACGTGCAATTTATTGATCGCTTCTGTCTTATTTGTGACTTGGAGCTTCTCATAAATTTTGTGGATATGTTGTTTGACTGTACCAGTTGTGATAGACAAATATTCTCCTATTTCTTTGTAAAGCATACCTTTGGCTAGTAGTAGCAACAATTCCATTTCTCTAGTTGTCAGTGGTAGTTCTTGATTAGTTTGTAATGATTTTTTTTCAGAAAACGTCTCTATGATTCTCCTTGCAATAGTCGGGCTCATAGGCGAACCACCTTCTGACAATTCACGAATGGATGCTAAAATTTTATCTTTAGACGCACCTTTTAATATGTAACCATTTGCTCCTGCTTGTAGAGATCTAAATATCTTTTCATCGTCTTCATAAACCGTAAACATACAAAATAGAATATGAGGACATTTTTCTTTTAATAATCTTATTGCGTCTATACCGCTAGCCCTAGGCAAACCGATGTCCACTATGACAATATTTGCATTCTGATTTGGAATAAACATCATAGCTTCTTCCGCATTATGAAATATGTGGTCACAGAGCATATCAGCCTGACTATTTATCATAGCCTGAACTGACAAGGCCACATCTTTGATATCTTCGATAATAGAGATTTGGATCTTTTGAGTATTCATCGCTCATTCAGATTTAAAGTTGGTTTTAATATCAGGCTCAAGATGCAAAAATATTTTGATAATCATATCATTATCTTCCCTTTTGTAAGAAATTTTGCCATCAATATTGGACATTCGTTTTTCGATATTGAAGAGACCATTTCCTTTTTCTTTCATAATTAGAGGGTCAAATCCTACAGAATGTTTTTCTGTGATGACTATCTCTAAATCAGACTGCCCTGAGATACTAATTTGAATCTCTCTTGCATTAGAATATTTTACACTATTATGCAAAAGCTCCTTTACCACCAAAAATAAGTTGCGTCTTTTTTCACCAGAGATATTGATATCATAATTGACATCATTTTCAATAAAGGCATTGCTTACATTATTGTCATCTAAAAACTCTACAGCAAAACGACGAAGATAACTGATCAGACCTTGCACATTATCAAACCGACTATTCATGGCCCAAATGATCTCAGACATATTTTTGACCAAGATGGTACTGTAAGAAGCTATTTTATTTACATCTTCTTTGATCGCATTATCAAAAGTATTTGAAACAATATTATCACTTAGATACTTGATCACAGTCAGTCCAGAACCAAGATCATCATGCATCTCAGAAGCTATTCTATTTCGCTCATTCTCCAAGTTTATTTGATTTTGGATAATGAGTTCTTGTTCGCGGAGTTGTGCATCTTTTTGACTATTTGCAAATTGATTTTTTCTTTTCTGGTAAGAAATAAAGAACCATATCAGCAAAGCTGAAAGTAGTAATGATGCAGTAAACGCTGTAACGACAATTAATTCTTCTTCATGCATAATGCGGTACCAAGGTATCCTAAATTTAATAAAAAATTTGAAAAAATAATCAACAATGGGTACAAATTTGACTCAGAGTTAATTAAAAGTTTATCTGGAAATGCAAATATGGTTAAAGATGAAAAAAACAAAAGCAAAATCCCCAAAGAAAAATAAAATATTGGAAGCTTTGTGATATCCGTCAAATATTTACTCTCTAATGATCCTTTGAAAAATACAAATATTAAAAATGAAATAATAACAAGACCTATCAAATAATAATTCTTAAAATTTTTAAACATGTCTTCGTTAGTAATCACATAAACGACATAAATGATCCAAATAATAGCAACTAAAATAATATATTTTGACCACGACATCGATCTAAAATAATGATAATAAACATAAAAATAATAAAGTATCACTATGATTGTAAAATAATTATAGACTACAAGTGAATTCTTAATCTTTACTCCATAATAATAAACTAAATACATTTCCACAAAAGAATTGACGAATAAGAATGGAATAAACAGTGGAAAAGTCTTCTTCTTAGTAATGTATACATAAACTGACACTACTAAGGCTAATAACCCTATATAATGATATGGCGTGTAAAATTTGATTAATCCTTCAATTGTAATCATTTCAATTATTTTTCAATTTTAATTTGTTCCTGTAGGACAATTCTTAGGACAAGCCATTCCTATATTTGTGATAATTTGATCATTCGATCCAGCTTTACCATAGTAAGTCGTACTATCTAATCCTGGAGTTAGATTTTTTACGTACTTAATCACCACAGTCGACCTGCCTGTATAATCACTTGCATTCAGACCTGCCGCTTCAAGTTCTGTTTTGAAAGGGCCACCTACCACATCAGGATATTTTCCAAAAACAACTGCAATACCTGCATTTACTGGAACGGAATCAGGAATAAGTTCGATTGATTCCAAAATACTTGCCAAAGAGAAAAATACCGCTTTGGTTGAATCTAAGCAATTCGTTTGTCTTGGAGCAGTAATTAGATTTGAAAGCTCTTGAGAGATAGGATGTCCTACCCGAGCCGATGTTGTCTTTAAAGCTTGAAATTTATTATAAAATTGAATTGCTTCGGCAATGTAAGCTATTTGTTCCACAGAGTCCTTACCCGCAGGCACTAAAGTAGCGAAAGATTGACGTTGTGCTTCAGCCTTATTATTGCATGATGTAATCGATATAAATGACGATAATACCAGGCCTACAAAAATAATGTACTGAATTGATTTAGGTGTGTTACTCATTGGTGTTTTGTTTTAAAATGTTAAAAATAAAATTGACTGTTAAAAATAATCTTGCAAAGTTAAAGTAAAGAATTGTAGCCCAATATATAACTTTTGTTATATGCATTCCCAATATATGGCTATAATTCACTAATAAACCGTCCATAATTCCAATTACAAATCATTGAACCATATTTAAATACAAAGGCTCAAAAACTTTGCGCATGTACTTTTGTACAATTAATGTAAGTCTTTAGGTGTAACCCCGAATGGTGTGAAATAGAGAGTTGTCTGATTTTGGCGTTATTTTTTTCCTGAAAGTTGCAAAAATCGTGACAAAATAACCTCAGAACTTAAAACACCTAAATAGTTACCAATTAATGATCTAAATTAGCTTTGTACGAAAATCACTTAAGTATTACTACGTATCAAAAAAACAAGTAAAAATACGCTAATTCCATACTTCTACACTAAATACCTTTGTAGCTATTAAGTTAGTCGGTTTATGAAAACGTAGGTTTTAACCAAACTAGCCATTTATGGTGCAAATCTTTCTTTTTAATACAAACCACATTTACCACTTTCAAAACCTTGTTTATGAAAAGTATTGGAAACTTTTTGTTTTATTTCACAATCTGCTTTTTCATTTTCGATGGCCCCACTGTATATGGCCAATCGGATGAAACATCCAAGTCGCAGTTTTTTGATGCTAAATATACCATCATTAAAAACAGTATGGTACATGACGATACTGCTACATTCAAAATACTTAAAAATCATCCTGTCAGAATTTCTAAAGTACTTGCAGATACTATATTTGTGGAGTTGAAACAGTATGGCGAAGTAGATGTAGCTGATAATGAACTTCTGAAAAGAGTCAAAAAAGAAAATGCCGTCATGTATATCCTCATCAGTGATGGCACTGACAAATTAAAATTTACAGATTTCGACTTGAGTCCCTTAGTGATTCCCATAAAAATAAGGCCTGCTTTAGATAACAATCCGCTTCAGTTTTTGGGTGATGTAGCCATAGGCCCTTATTTCGGATATCAGAAAGGCTCCAAATCTTTTAACCTCACTTCGCAACCTACCCAAACATCAACCACTTTCTGTGCTTTCGGTACACCTACGATGATCAACCTCAACCCATCCAATCAAAGTGACAATGCCGCCAATTCCAATACTGTCCTTGGGATAAGTACAGGTGGTGGTATTTTATTTGATATCAATGACCTACAGTTTGGGCTAGTCGGTGGTTGGGATTGGATAAGTGGCACCGTGTCTCAATCATGGGTTTATCAAGGCAAACCATGGCTCTCTTTTTCTTTTGCTTACAATCTTTCAAACCAATAAATATATGGATACCGCTGACAACTCGACCCCGAACAAAACCATTCCTACTAACAATCTCCTAGCAGAGATAAAAGTGATCTTGGATTTTATGTACCATAAAGGCATCAAACTGCCCGATAATTTATCAACACAATCACTTACTGAAAATGATACTGATATTAATCCCACTAGTTTGACAGCAGATTACAATGCTGTCATTGCAGCTATCCTACCATCAACACCTGAATCTATCGAATTTATTGGAAATGAATTTGAAGGAAAAATAGCTGACTTAAGGTCTTGGAAAATCCCTGTTGTCAAAAAATATATTGCCCTAAGCATCGTAGCCTTAATAGGTCTAATATGTTTCAGTTTAATGCCAAATGTCACTGCCGAAAATCAGGAAAAAGGCATTTTAGCTTTACAAGGATTTCCTTTATTAGAAAATTTAGGAGTCATACTTTTTGCTTCTTTACTTGGCGTGATGTTTTTTGTCTTGAAGACGATCAAAGACAAAATAGATGATTTCACCCTAGTACCTGTTGATATTTTTTCATTTAACATCTCCATCATGATAGGTATTGTTTCTGGGTTCATCATCTCAGAGCTTTTTACCTTTACCACCACAATTATGGGCTCATCTGTAGAAGTCCACAAAATGACTTTGGCATTGCTCGGAGGTTTTGCTTCGGATGCGATATTTTCTATCCTTCAGAATATCGTCAATAAAGTAAAAACGCTTTTTGCAGAGTGATGGATGTAGGTGGGTTTTGTCTATTTTTTTGATTTAAATTTTCACAGATTTCGTTAATCTTTTAGGTGGATTTTTATACGCTAATTTACACCAATTTCGCTAATTATCTTGTTTCGTACCTAAAGGCACGGTCGAGATTACGGATTGAATATTTGCTACCGATATGTTGTCCCTTGCGTGACTTTATAATAAAAGGCACCTTCCAAAATTACTTCGGAAGATGCCATCATGTATGGGAAATTATTCTATTTTTTTAAAAAGCATAACTACAAAAGCACCTTCTTTACAAGGATTATTACCAAGTGACATCATCTAAGGATGTGATTGGAAGCCTTATGCCACTGCCTTCCAACACGGCTTCTGGCATCGTTGATTTTAAGGATGCTGCAAAACGAAATTTGCATCTGAGTTCTAATTCTGAAAGTGTTACTTCATATACCTTGAACGCTTGCAACTCAAGGGTTTCTAAATCTTCTAGGTTTTGTGTAAGCAAAAAAGCCTTTGATTTTAGTTCGTTATTTACCTTGTAAAAAAGGACTTTGTAAAACTCTCTTGGAATCTTTAATTTACGATAAGTGCGATCATCCTCATTAAATACTGGCCCACCTATCATACTTATCTTTAGATCATCGACATCTACATCTCTGAATATAGCATCTTCCAACGCTCCCCAAATACCACCCAGTCCACTTTGGTTAAAGTCATTCATTTGTGGGGCAATATTGGTAAAGAAAAATGAGTCTATATTTGCTTTTTTTGCATCTTCTAAACTACCCCATAACAAATCAGCACGTCTAGCAATATGCCCTCGATCTAGATCATTATTAGAGTATAGAGACTCGCCAGCTTGATACTTACTTGGAATTCTAGGATCCATCTTGAAGGAAATATTGGATCTACTTAGTTTTTTGATACTACTGCCATCTATGTTCCAAGCTACCCAAATGGCCATCTTTCTCGTCTTGTGTAGGGCCAAAGAAAAATGAGTATAATCGATGACTTCAGACCCATTTAATTTGTATGCAATACTTGAAATATCTAGTTTTGGCGTTTCTACTTTCACACCTAGAAAATCAGGATTATAAGCCTTACTAGCATTGGGTGTAATGGTGATAGTTTTGGATGTTTTAATCCCAAGTTTTTCAAATATAGATTTAGGGTAGCAAGCTAGTGCATACTCCAATGGATTTGCTGGACCTTCACCGGCAAAATGTAGCCCTGCCATGATGTCTGATGGTTTATTATCTGATTTCAAAATCATCCAAACTGAACCTGAATCTCCACCTTCTGATATCTCTCCTCTCGAAGGTGGTCTTGAAGTGTCTACCCCTATTTCAAAACAGCCTATCTCTTTTACTCCTGTCATACCACCATAATTAATTTTGGTAATCACATCTGTACGAACTACGACGCCATAAGTGACTTCAGTTGTACGCCCACTTTTCACTACTTTATCGTCCAACTCTGGATCACTGATATCTTTTACTGGTGTATTCAACTGCAGTATGTCTTCGCGATAAGCACGATTTTCTATTGATGCTAAAGCACAGTCACCTGCAATACCAAGATATGATCTGACCAATTGACCACAACTATTCAGTTGAATCCTATTATCATCCAATGGACCTGGCTGAACGATGGGATCACCTATATTGCCCTGACTACCATGCAAAACGTGCCAATTGCTCAGAATATACGGCGTCTCCGTCACTCTATCATACACAATACATCCGAGTGTCCCTGCAGTGCCATGTACATTAGAAATACTGACACCTGGACGTATCGGGTCTATTTTTATCTTACGGTTATTCGGGACTACTTCTTCTACAATAGTGTAGGAAAGATTGTAAGTTCGCTGCAATACATCAGTAGGAATTTCCATGCCATCTATCATTATAGATTCAGGAATCATGGTAGTACCCGCAGCTTCTAGTTGAGCCTCTTCTAGTTTTGCGTCCACCGTAAATTGAATGGTAAGTTCATCTGTCCTTTTGCCATCTTTGATTTTGTAACCCACACCGATTGATGAAATATTACCATCCTTTAGATAATCATGTCCCTTAGATCGTATGAATTCTCTCAAAGATTTAAGGACTTCTTTTTTTGATTTTTTGGATTTTGATTTTGCCATTTTAGGATGATTTAAAAGATGATTACGAATAACAATACAAAGTTAAGCACAAATAATAAAGGTGTAAATATAACTTTTGTTATATCAAGACATTAATCCACTATTATTTTGCATTATTTATATTTATCAGTACTAAAATGTATAACAAAAGTTATATGCGGAACGTGGGAATAAGGAAATTGAATTATTATTTGGGTATTTTGCGGGGAGATTAATATTGTTTATTAGCGATATTAAACATCACTGATTACATTATCTCCATTGCACTTATTACCATACCATTCTACACTCTACATGTTTTACCAAAACCATATTCACATATTTATATTATTTAATTAAAAACTAGCTACAATTCACCCCAAATTATTCCACAAAATAATTTTCACATACAACTCATCTTACAAATTATTGTAATTTATATCTAATACAATATAAGTATTTTGTAGGTCATATAAAGACTTATCAACATATATCGCCTTGTTTTGCGCATGTATATTGTTGGTGTTTAATGAGTTGCAGAGTTATCCACATTTTATCAAGCTCCTAGCTTTAATTCTGTTAAAAAAATATGTTGAATTTGCTTATTTTTGTATTGCCATTAAAAAACGTTCGAGATGTAACGCGGCAATTGATTGTATCCGAGATGAGATATAATTCCGTTTTTTGAGAAAGTCAAAGAAAATATTACGAGATCCATTTAACCCTTAGGCGACCAAAATTAAATTTACTTTCCGTCAATACTGTCGGTGGGATGTATCTTATGGTGTGGCAGTTTTTTATTAACCATTTAATTTAGTATTAAATGAAACATTTCAATCAAACAAAGCTCGTAGAGATCACTAACGAGGATAAACAAGCAGTGATCAGAATGTATTTTTTTAACTCATTAAATTTTAAAATATGAGACCCACTAGAAGTTCAAGTGCATTAAAAGATGCGCGACGTAGATTAGAAAGACTTAAAGCAATCCAACCATTTCCAGATTTGGGTGTAGGATTCAACTTTGAGACTTATGAAAAGGCTGTCAATGATTTAGCTCAATTAGAAGCTGAATATAACACAACCATTTCTGGGCTTGACGCCAAATTAGTCTTTATGAAAGACAAAGAAACAGAAATCAGGGATTACAGATCTAGAATCCTTGCTGCTGTAGGCGTTAAGTTTGGCAAAAATTCGGACGAGTACGTAGCTGCAGGCGGTACGAAGACGAGTGATAGAAAACGAACTTACATGAAACGTGCTTCCAATTTACCGAACTCTACAAACTAATTTGCAGATTGGTTTGTAATTTTTTGTGCCTCCACTGTTGTTTGCTTGAACTTATAGTGGGGGCACTTTTATTTTATAGCATCTTTAAATAATGACTGTACTCCGAAAAGTCATTAATATAACCAAAATGAAAAATATTGATTCTTACTACCTTGACAATCAGATGTATGCCACTTTAGGGGCTAAGGGAGCTTCCCTTTAGGATTAGGGTAGAAAACAGCTGATTTTCACTCAATTTGTGTTTTCAGAGTGGACTCAATAATCTACTACTAACCATAAAACTATTATTTCCTTCACATACAATTCTAAAACCTTCGGTGATATGCTTCATATATGCAGTGATATGATGTATGTAAACGGTGATATGTTCCATTCAAGCGGTGATACGCTTCTTACTTGCGCAGATATGCTACATGCAAGCAGTAAAATGCTTAATGGAAGTAGTGATATGCTACAAACAAGTAGCGATATACAACTTACACGCGATGATATGCTGCGTACAAACGGTGATATGCTGCATGCAAGAGGTGACATGCTACATTCAAGTGGTGATACGCTGCATGCAAGCAGTGATATGCTACATGTAAGCGGTGATGTGTTACATGCAAGCAGTAGTACGCTGTAATCAACCGTTGATATGCTTATTGCAAGAGATGATACGCAGTAATCATTTGGGTTATAAATGGTAAAAATTGCAAAGGAACACGCTGATGTTACAAAGGAACACGTCAATGTTGCAAAGGAAACACACGATGTTACAAAGGAACACGCCGATGTTACAAAGGAACACGCCGATGTTGCAAAGGAACATTGCGATGTTGCAAAGGAAACACGCGATGTTGCAAAGGAACACGCCGATGTTACAAAGGAACACGCCGATGTTACAAAGGAACACGC
>DAOLFJ010000428.1:0-3403 GCA_035326365.1 Saprospiraceae bacterium
GGTGTCTGAATAGATTTAATGTAATTATTCGAACTGTAATTAAAAACTAAAATTTCATTAACATAAAGTGAATTTAAGTTTGATACTGGCATCATAATTTCAATATTTCCATCTCCATCCATATCTGCTACTAAAGGTTGTTGTCTAGTGGTTATCAAATCATTACTCTCCCAAAGCTTTTCTACACTTAGTACTTGGGCAGTGAACGGATAAATTTCTTTACCGAAACAAAATGAGTCACAAGAACTTTGGCATGCTACATTTAGATTGAGTAGTCTCAAAATCATGATACAAAGAAAAATTCTCTCATTCATATTTATCTTCTTTAAAAATAAAAGGAGGTAGGAGCCTAAACAGCTCCTACCTTTTTGATTTTTTTAGTATTTTAAAAATTTAATTATTTGTAATTCACCTTTTAGATCTTTGTATTTAACAAAATAAATACCTGATGGCACATTTGTCATGTTCCATTTGTATTCGGATCCTAAGAAAGTAGATTGATGTACCAATGAAGATGCGGTATTGTATATCTCTATCGACGTTTGATCCAATTTAGATAAGATCCTTAGTTCATTATTATCTATAGGATTTGGTACAATACTTAAAGCATCATGTGGTTGATATATATTTTCTAAAGTCACCGATGGCTTATAAAGTTTATCTCCATCAAAGTCGCCACTAGCACAATCTGGCTGGAAAATTTTTACAGTTTTAAAACAAGATTCTGCACAATCGGTGCAGCTTGGCCTAGAACATGTAAACACTGTAAATTCAGGACTCACTCCAGGTGATATTCCTAATGGGGTATTATTAGTATAAGACGTTGGCGTTGATGATCCCTTTCTAATTATACATAAATAATTAGGACCAACGTTTGTTACATCAAAGGTTACACTATATGCATTACCCATTGTATTTACACATTCAATATCATAAGTAAATTCTAATGTACAATCTTTAGTATCTGTACAAGGTTTAGGTGGACATACAGTAAATTCGATAGTACATTCGTCATCTGATGCATCTTCTAATTCATATCTTACACAACCTAAATTAATACCTGACAAAGTAATTGTATTTAATGTACCAAAACTTAGCGGTGATGCAGATGAATTTTGGTAATATCCAGAACTTGTTCCTTCTACTAGCAAATCAAAAGACCAATTTCCAGGTGTCGTTGTAGAACATTTTACGTTACTTATTTGAATATCTTTAAAACCACCACAATATGTGCATACAGGAGGTGTTATAGGAATAATATATGTACACTCACCAATATTCAAAATTAAATCCCAGCTACCTTCTTGAATTAAAAATGGTCCTAGATTAAGAGAAAATGGACCTGCTCCTGAACCTATTGAAGACACACCTGACTCATTATCATAAGGGTCATCTAATTCTCTACTTATCTCCCAAGCTTCAGTTGATAGTCCATATCCAGTTAAACTTACAAAGTAATAATCATCCGATATATTATTGGGTGTACCATTATTGTGACATTCAGATACTAAATGCTCCACGTCATATTTTGTTTCAAAAGCCAGTTTATCTATTTCTATATTATTACTAAATTGAATAGGTAATCTGCCACCGCCATTTCTTTTGAAGAGGCCACCGACATAGATATCAATTGTATTATTTGAACCAAGATTAGAGATGTTAAAATCAAAACAAAATGTCTTGTTGACCGTATCAATTACTTCGTTAGTGCTATAATATAAATCTCCAACAAAAATTGAGTCTAAATACCACTCACCACAAACAAATGGCTCTATGTAGCTTCCACACACCCTTGCTATATCTCCATTACATGATAAGTAATCAACGCCATATTTAGACAATGATATTGAACCCAATGCACCTCCAACACAGTCTTCACAAATACCATCTATGTATGCATACCCATTATGTACACTCAGACCACAATCTCCCATTAATATCTCAAGTGTTGCAATTTGACCAATTTGCGAACGTGGTATTTTTATTCGATGACATGACCAATCAAGGACATCCATGAGATTATTATTACCACATCCTGGTTGTGAATATAGACTATCACATGATAAAATATCTGCATCAAAACATAAATCACTTAATGGAGCTACGTCGCAGCTGATACTAAAAAAAGGCTGAGTATTATTATGACCTACAGGATTTTCGATAGCAATAGAATACCAAACAGTGACATCTCTATTATCTTCTGTCACTAAAAATCTTTTCACTAGCTTGTTTACACCCAGACTTCCACTACAAGTGGCGGATGATGTGTCATGATTGTATGGGTCATTAAGTTTAAGCGATTTGTTACCGAACTTTACTTTTTGAAGACCAGTAATAGCGTCTGTTCCTGTTGTAACAATCTCAAACTCTCTTAATGTTGGAAGAGTTCTCGGAACAAAAACAGAAGGAACTCCACCTAGAAGCGGCGTACAAGTTTTACTACCTGAAGTATAAGTCGATGAAAACCCATAATAGAAATCAAAATCATCTTCGAATCCACCATTGTCGCATATGAAGGTGTCTGTCATCATCTTATACTGACTTGGTTGTGGGAAAAAGAGTTTTTTGTATTCTGCCATGTTCGCATGGATGAATGCATTCTTTTCAGCTTCGGCAGCTCTAGCCTTTATCTCGTCTTCTGTTACTACGTGATGGACATCACAGGTGTGTCCATACAATTCTTTTGCTTTATTCATGTCTATGTCTTTTTTGAGGAAGCTTGTAACATGATTGTTCATCCGTACTTGAAAAGCTACTTTGTCAGCTTCTTGAGCGTAGGATGTGTGGAGTAAAACCCCTAGTAAAATACATATAAAGATCAATTTTTTCATGATTGATGTTTTTTGGTAATTAAGAAAAAAAATTAGAAAAACAACATTGGTGCGCAGCTGATCTTCTTTCTCTAGGGGGGAACACACTGAATGGATTGAAATGAATTAATTAATTGACATGTGGTTATTTTTTTGAGATTTATTAGTTGTGATTTGGTCTTGAATACAAACATAATGTATATTTTTTATAAACTTTGTTAATTTTTAATTTTTTCTGCCAAATTCTCTCCATTTGGATTTTTTCTAGCAATTGTTAAAAGCAATCAATAATCTACAGCTTACTAAATTTAGATGAGTTTCTTTTAATGGGTAACTCTCTTTAATTTAGTTGCTAAATAGTGTTGCATTCTTTCGATATGTGGTGCGCTTATCAGTACATAAATAAAACTCAAAATTAAGGTTGCAAATGTTTGTAGTCAACCGTATTTATACGTGTATGTGATATAGGGGAAAATACGGTTGTGTGTTCAGGGTATTTTGAGATATGTGAGGTTTTTAACAATGTGAGGACGAAAGGAATGGTTTATAAAATTGCAATATGAGATTGCAATGCGATTAAAGAGGTGATGCTT
>DAOLFJ010000429.1:0-3403 GCA_035326365.1 Saprospiraceae bacterium
GCCAGGTTCATAAGATATTGATTATAAGGCAATAAAAATTTAAACATACTCTAAGAATGGGATGCTAAACAGCCATTTTACTTCAAATATTTGTAGGTATTAAATGAAACAAAACTTTCCTTTTTAGATAGTTTCTAGCTTTAAAGTTTTAATTGGATCAGTAATCATACCATCGAGTTAAAATTTTAAGGTGCAATTAATATTCTGAAATTACTATTGAAATTAACTAAATGTAATTATATAAATATCTGTAAAACAGAGTTTTAAGCTTGCCTTCGGAAAAGGAGATTTTAATCACCATCCCATATGACCAAAATCATTAAATCGCCCACCACATGTTTCTACTTTGCATCAAATTTCATAATTTAATGAAGATCATCCTTTTTTTAATCATCATAAGCATCACCGTCGCTATTTGTTTTTTGGCAGCTTTTTTTTGGGCTGTGAGAGATGGACAGTTTGACGACGAGTACACACCTAGCGTCAGAATCCTCCTAGACGATGATATGATTGATAGTAGCAAAAACAATTCTTAATATATAAAATCTGACTTATGGCAAATTTAGAAACATTTAGTTACGACAACAAGATTGTGCGCAACTTCGCCTATGCCACCGTGGTTTTCGGGGTGATAGGTATGTTGGTCGGTATCCTTGCTGCTCTGCAACTTGTTTTTCCAGCGATGAACCTCGGTTTTGCCGAGACCACTTACGGTAGAATCAGACCTTTACACACCAATGCAGTTATTTTTGCATTCGTAGGTAATGGTATTTTTACTGGTGTTTATTATTCACTTCAGCGATTGCTCAAAGCAAGGATGTTCAGTGATTTATTGTCTAATATCCACTTTTGGGGATGGCAGTTGATCATTCTTTCTGCTGCGATCTCATTACCACTTGGACTTACGAGTAGTAAAGAGTATGCAGAATTGATATGGCCTATCGACTTAGCTATTGCTGTGGTTTGGATCGTATTTGGTATCAATATGTTCGGTACGATTCTCAAGAGACGAGAGCACCACCTTTATGTAGCCATATGGTTTTATATAGCGACTTGGATCACCGTGACCGTTCTACATGTATTTAATAATATACAAATACCTGTGAATGCGACCCATGGTATCAATGTTTTTGCTGGTGTACAAGATGCATTGATTCAGTGGTGGTATGGTCATAATGCAGTGGCATTTTTCCTTACTACGCCTTACCTAGGATTGATGTATTATTTTATGCCTAAAGCGGCCAACAGACCTGTTTATTCTTATAAATTGTCTATTATCCACTTCTGGGCTCTTATCTTTATATATATATGGGCTGGCCCTCACCACTTATTATATACATCATTGCCAGATTGGGCACAGTCATTAGGTACAGTATTCTCGATCATGTTGATCGCACCATCTTGGGGCGGTATGTTGAATGGTTTGCTTACACTTAGAGGTGCGTGGGATAAAGTGAGAACAGATCCTGTCCTTAAGTTTTTTGTGGTAGCTGTGACTGCTTATGGTATGGCTACTCTAGAAGGACCACTATTATCAGTTAAATCATTGAATGCGATCACGCACTACACAGACTGGACAGTAGGTCACGTACACATCGGTGCTTTAGGATGGAATGGTATGCTTACCTTCGGTATGTTGTATTGGTTGATCCCAAGATTATTTGGTACTAAACTTTATTCTATTAAACTTGCCAATGCACACTTCTGGATTGGTACATTAGGTATCTTATTTTATGCGATTCCATTGTATTGGGCAGGATGGACCCAAAGTTTGATGTGGAAACAATTTACACCTGATGGATTCCTTCAGTATGGCAACTTCCTTGAGACAGTGACTAGAATATTGCCTATGTATATGATACGTGCGATCGGCGGTACTATCTACTTCACAGGTGTGATCGTAATGATTTACAACCTTGTGAAAACCGTTAAAAGTGGTTCGCTTATCGCAAATCAAGAAGCACAGGCTCCTGCTAGAGAAGTGGTGGCATCTCACAAAGGTGAATACTGGCACAAATGGATCGAAGCAAGACCTATCCAAATGTTGGTACTTAGTGCTGTACTAGTTTTAATAGGTGGTTTGGTAGAAATTATACCAATGCTAACTATTGACAAAAATATCCCTAAGATTGCTTCTGTAATGCCATATACACCACTAGAGTTAGAAGGTCGTGATTTGTATATCAGAGAAGGTTGTGTGGGATGTCACTCTCAGATGGTAAGGCCATTCAGATCTGAAACAGAAAGATATGGCGAATACTCTAAATCGGGCGAATTTATATACGATAGACCATTCTTATGGGGTAGCAAACGTACAGGTCCTGACTTACATAGAGTAGGTGCAAAATATCCTGATAGCTGGCATTACAACCACATGAATGAGCCTACTTCTATGGCTCCAGGTTCTATCATGCCTCCATATCCATGGTTGCTAGAGAATGATCTGAATACTAATTATACAAGTTCTAAAATCAAGATTCTTCAGTCTTTGGGTACACCATATCCTGATGGGTACGCAGACGTAGCTGTCAATGACCTGAAAGATCAAGCTAAAAAAATAGCTGAAAGCCTTGCTAAAGATAATATCAAACAAGAGAATCTAGAGAATAAGGAAATAGTTGCTTTGATTGCTTATTTACAAAGATTGGGTACGGATATCAAAGTAAAACCTGAAATAAAGTAAGCCTTTAATTAATTTCATCAATCATTAAAAAATCATAAAATGGCAAAATATATATTAGAGCAAGCTGGTGGTATCAATTGGATGGCCATATTTGCTTTACTTACTTTCTTTACTATTTTTTCAGTGAGTGTATGGATGGTTTTTAGAAAAAATAATTCGACTATCAAGCATATGGAGAGTCTCCCGCTCGAAGATTGAATTCTTTCTTAAAACCACTTAAATAATTAATTTATCTTGATCACAAAACAAAATAATAAGAAATGAAGAAGCTTTTCTTAACCATAGTTTTATATTTATCCGCACTATTCGGAGCTGTCAATGTGTACGCTCAGGAAGCTGTAGTAGCGGCTACACCACCTGAAGATGGTGATATTCTAAAATTGGCATACAACAACATATTGCTTATTCTAGCTGTGCTCGTCTTGATAGGCGTTATCCTTGCTGGTCTAAATTTAATATGGGCGCTCATCGAAATCCAACGTATGAAGTTGCTCGAACAATATGGACCAGAAGTCCTAGAAAAAGCCAACTTATCTGCCACAGGCACACTTTGGGACAAAATTTCACAAAAATCTTGGAATTTAGTACCCATAGATAAGGAGCAGGACATTGATCTCGGTCATGAGTACGACGGCATTCGCGAACTAGACAATTCATTGCCGCCATGGTGGTTGTGGTTGTTTTATATCACCATCATTTGGGCAGTCGTTTACATTTATT
>DAOLFJ010000068.1:0-17981 GCA_035326365.1 Saprospiraceae bacterium
TAGAAACTAAGCATTGAAAACATTCTTTCGATATTTTTCGTTAACTCACAAGTTTTAACAATTGACTTTTTGATGTCATAAAATACTGATATGAACTTATTTAAAAAATATTTATTTGGGATGTTTGCATGTGCATTTCTGACTATTTCAGTTACATCCTGCAAAACAACCAAATCAGCAGATCTCCAATACAAGCCGCTCGAAAATGCTCTTTTATGGGAAATAAAAGGTCCTGGAATTTCCAAACCGTCTTATTTGTATGGTACGATCCACATTATTGATACTAAGGATTATTTTCTACCAAAGGGAACAATGGCTGCTATAGACGCGTCAGATAAAGTTGTTTTCGAGATAAATATGGCAGAGATGTCAGACATGTCAGCAATGATGGGAATGATGAATAAGGTCATGATGAAAGATGGCAAAACACTTAAAGACCTTATCACAGAAGAAGAATATGAACTAGTTGGCAATCATTTTAAAAAAATAGGACTTCCACTTTTTATGTTAGAAAGGATGAAACCAATGTTTTTGACAGTATTTGCATACGGAGATCTAGATCCATCAGGATTAAAAAATGGAAACACTAAGTCTTACGAAATGGAATTTATGGAGATGGCAAAAAACGCCGGTAAGACAGTGGGTGGTTTAGAAACAATGGACTACCAACTAAATCTCTTCGATGAAGTACCTTATGAAGCGCAAGCAAAAATGTTGGTAGATGCGATCAAATCCTCTGATTCTGGCAATGATGAATTTCAGAAAATGACAGATATGTATACTTCTCAAAACATAAATGCCATGGTAAACTCTATCTCAGAAGAAGGAAGTGACATTGCAGGTTACGAAGATAAATTGCTCAACCAACGTAATAAAAACTGGATACCATTAATAGTAGAAGGTGCTAAAAAGGAACCTACATTTTTTGCAGTAGGTGCTGGACATTTAGGCGGACCGATTGGTGTCATCCATCTTCTTCGTAAAGCAGGAATGAAGGTGACACCTGTCAAATAGATGGGTAAAATGCATCTTTGTAGTGCGTAATTTCCGGCTTCAACTGTTTATCAAAAACAATTGAAATTATATCAAATCGTATTTCCCAGTCATGATTTACCTTAATCATGTATTGAGAAGCGGCATCTATGATTAAGTTTTCTTTATACGCGGATATACTTTCTTCTGGTGAACCATAAAATGTATATGATTTTGCTTTTACTTCTACAAAAATCAAAACCTCCTTTTCTTTAGCAATAATATCTATTTCTGCCTTGGAAAATCGCCAATTTCGCTCTAAGATTTTATAACCAAGATTTTCTAAGAAAACACATGCTGCATCTTCCCCTAGTTTTCCTAATTTCTGTTGTTTAGACATAATTGTGTGCTCATTTATGCAGTAGTAAAGATAAGTTTTTTTTGAAAATTATACCCAATTTGTTGTTGCCAAAATGATATCCTTTTCAGTTTCTCTGTTCTTTATTGCATGGATAATTTCGTTTTCAGATGTCAATTCACTTCTGACAACTAAGTTTTGACCAATAGTTGCTTCTGATTTAAACTGTATGGTAAAAGATGATAAAATTCGATTTTGTAACGTCGCCTCACCTAGTGACTCGAATATCATCTTGATGAGTTGTACGTTATTTACATGACCATTCCAGTCTAAATGTAGATAATTTACTGTCACATTATGCGATAATTCTCCATCTTTAGGAGTCTTTAATTTTTGTGAAGGCTTAGGTAAATAATAATCTGTCTGATATACTAAAGACCCAAATTCAGCAGGGATTTTCACCATTTTACGTTCTACCGTATCCATAAGTGTCCACATACTAGAAGCATTTGCACAGATATTTCCCTTTTCGTCATAGACATAATAATCTCTGTACGTAAAATAACCATCCAATCCAGAAGGATACGTATGAATTTCTATCTGCTCTCCAAGTAAAGGAAATCTAAAAAACTGAATGTTTTTCTTTAACAATACCCAAGAAACGTTTTGCGACTCAAGGTCCCAAACAGACACTTTCATGCCAAGCGTGTGCTGCATAGAAGACTCTTGCATGAGTTGGATAAGATGATGTGGATGAATTTCTTTGCGCAGATTGATCTCAGATGTCCTTACACGAAAAGTCTCTTTATGGATGTAAGACATACTTTTTGTTTTAAAATATAAACGTAATCAATTAAGATAACTTTTCCTGAATAATATACCCTTGTAAGCATCATAGCCAGGTGTGATGCCTGCTTGCATAAGCGTAGCTTTCATGTCATTGTCTTTTAGATCAATGATAAAAACTTTACACCCAATGGCTTTATCCAACTCAGGATGACTGTTTTTCCAACAATGTGCAATCTCAGCCGCTGTTGCATTATAACTCTTATCCCACTTACGTCCGAGCGTCACTTCTATATGAATAACACAGTTTTCATACTTGATAAGCTTGGACGACAAGCCTAAACTAACTCTATAATAAAGGTCAGTTTCTACAAAATGTCTCCTATTTAATTTTTGTATGTCCATATCTCTTGTAACACAGAAACTGTGCCACAACGTAATTTTTTAGACTAGGGACGACGCATTTTTTTGTGTCTATTTTAAAATAAAAAGTAGTTCCAGAATAGATAATTTTGTACTTATGTGATTTCTAATGGATTATATTATCAAAATAAATTGTATTTTAGAAAAGGAATCCAACTAATAAACCTAAAATTAGTCATGATTTTCTTAATTTTGCGCTCCTTTTAAGAAAAAGTAAATTTAATATGAGTCATATTCCCGAATTACAAAAGCGAAAAACATTTGGTATCGTATCTCACCCAGATGCGGGTAAGACTACCTTGACCGAAAAACTGCTCTTATTCGGTGGTGCCATACAAGAAGCAGGAGCCGTCAAGTCTAATAAAATAAAAAAACACGCTACTTCAGATTTCATGGAGATCGAAAAACAAAGAGGTATCTCTGTGGCGACTTCCGTTATGGCATTTGAGTATCGTGACAAACAAATAAACATCCTAGATACTCCTGGTCACAAAGATTTTGCTGAAGATACTTACCGTACGCTTACCGCTGTAGATAGTGTGATCGTGGTAATAGATGTTGCCAAAGGTGTGGAAGAGCAAACAGAAAAACTTGTCAAAGTATGCAGAATGCGGAATACACCGATCATTGTCTTTATAAATAAGATGGATCGTGAAGGTAAAGACGCTTTTGACTTATTAGATGAAGTAGAAACTAAACTTGGTCTACATGTGACGCCATTGAGTTGGCCTGTGGGAATGGGTCAGAGATTCAAAGGTGTGTACAGTTTGTATGAAAAAAACCTAATCTTGTTTGGTGCTCACGGTGTCCAAGAAGAAGGCGATGCGATCAAAATCACAGATCTTTCTGACGATTTACTAGAAAACAAAGTCGGTAAAATGTCTGCCAATGAACTCCGAGATGAAATACACACTATCGTTTCTGTCTATCCTGAATTCAAACGTGAAGACTATTTAAATGGAGATATTTGTCCAGTATTTTTCGGTAGTGCTGTCAATAACTTTGGTGTACGTGAACTGTTGGACTGTTTTGTAGACATTGCTCCTAATCCTTTGCCTCGAGACACAGAAGAAAGAGAAGTAAACCCAGAAGAAAAAAAGTTTTCGGGATTTATCTTTAAAATACATGCCAATATGGATCCAAAACATAGAGATAGGATTGCATTCTTACGTATATGTTCTGGGACATTTGAGCGAAATACCAATTATTTTCATGTACGCCAGGGCAAAAACATGAAATTTCCTAACCCAACTGCTTTTATGGCCTCCAAGAAATCGGTCATTGACGAAGCATTTCCTGGAGATATCGTGGGTCTTTATGATTCTGGAAATTTTAAGATTGGTGACTCGCTTACAGAAGGTGAAGTGTTGCATTTCAAGGGGATACCTAGTTTCTCACCAGAGCAATTCCGTTTTGTAAATAACACGGATCCTATGAAAACTAAGCAACTAAACAAAGGTCTAGATCAACTTATGGACGAAGGTGTAGCCCAATTATTTACTAAAGAAGACAATGGCCGTAAGATCATAGGTACGGTGGGTGCTCTCCAGTTTGATGTAATCCAATACCGTTTAAAACATGAATATGGTGCATCTTGCGATTACGAACCTGTCAATCTCCACAAAGCATGTTGGGTTAGTTGTAAAGATCCTGCTGCATTAAAAGAATTTATCTCTAGACGGAAAAAAGACCTTGCTAAAGATACAGATGGAAAACTTGTCTTCTTGGCAGAATCAGCTTGGACGCTAAAGATGGCACAAGATAATCATCCCGATGTGCAGTTTCATTTTACTAGTGAGTTTTGATAGGAAGGTATGTGAAGATTTAATTTTTGCCCTATTATTTTAAACGCTTGAGATAAGAATATTTATAATGAAAATGTATCAATACCGGAGTCTACTCCGTAAAGTATTGTTAGATAAACACGACCTAATATATATCTAATAATATGATAATCAACATTTTATACTTTGTGCGTAGGGTAGAAAACGGTTGATTATTATATGTTAAGTGTTTTCGGATTAGACTCATACTTTATTACTTTAAACAAATATATTGCAACACGCTATTAGACTTGTGTGGATGCGGCATTTTCATTCTGATTCGCTTATATTGGTTTATCATTTTTCACAATAAATAAAATTGGTGATTAATATTCATACCTTTGCGTCTTTAAAATTAATACCTTATGAGTCTTTTGTCGACAGAACTAACTGCTAGATGTGGTTCGAAGTGTGAAATTTGTGGTGCAGGTGGTAAGTTGTTTCCGTTTGTTGTAGCCCCAAAAACTGGTAATCATGTAGATGAACAAGTAGCTATTTGTAATACTTGTCACGATCAATTAGAAAATCCAGAAAGAATAGATGTTACCCATTGGAGATGTATCAATGACTGTATGTGGAGCACTGTTCCAGCTGTTCAAGTGATCTCTTACAGAATGCTTCAATCGCTTAGCGACCAGGAATGGGCACAAGATCTTTTAGGTATGATATACCTAGATGATGAAACGCTAGAATGGGCAGAAGGTAGCGGTGGTGATGTATCTGTACACAAAGACAGCAATGGACAAGTGCTCAAAGCAGGAGATAATGTCGTACTAATAAAAGACCTTGATGTAAAAGGTGCAAATTTTACAGCCAAACGCGGTACTGCCGTGAGACGTATCACGCTTGTAACTGATAATCCTGAACAAATAGAAGGCCGAGTAAACGACCAACACATTGTCATCCTCACAAAATTTGTTAAAAAATCTGTTTAATATTTAGCTGACGTTTTAAGGTCTAGCACTTTGTTTTAGCCACGAACACCTATCCACTTAAACTCGTATTCGCTTACCGGGTTGGCCATTCTTTCGGATATTCTGAGCAGTCTGTCTGGCAATTTTACTAGATAATCTCTAGATTTTTCGCCAGCTTCGTTTAAGTCTCGGAGATGCTCAAGCTCCCAATCTGTGACCAGATCTTTCAGGATATTGGCATAATCTATGGCTGTGTACACACCTATACGCTGTGCAGCATCAGTAAAATGTCCCCATAACCCACCTACTTCCATTCCGGTCTCCCTAAGAAAATGTGCAGGCATGACGATCTTCTTGCGCATCATGTCTTCAAAAGCGATGAGCACTTCATTGACATCGTATTCAAATATCTTTTTGATAAAGGCCGAATATGCTTTTGCATGCCTCATTTCATCAGCAGCAATCACACCATTTATCTTACTCAATAAGGTATCTCCTTGCTGTTTTGCCATAGTTGCCACCCGACGATGTGAAATGTTGGTAGCCAATTCTTGAAAACTAGTGTAAATGAAGTTTCTGTAAGGATCTTGACCCGTTTCTATATTGAATCCATCTGCTATCAAAAATTGTGTAGAACGCTCGAATTCTTGCATATTTATTCTCCCAGAAAGGTACAAATATTTATTGAGCAAATCTCCATGTCTATTCTCTTCGGCAGTCCAACCTCTTACCCAAGTTTTCCATGGATTCGTTTCCGGTGCTTCGTGGATACCTTCAAGTCTGCTCAGCCATGTTTCATAGGTTGGTAGCGCTTCTTCTGTTATAGTATCACCTACAAGTACTGTAAGCAAGTCATAAGATAACCCTTGTGCAGCTCCTTGCAATTCTTTGACTTGGTCAAAAAAATCTTCTTGCGTACTAGCATCAGGCAAAAAATCACTTGGTTGCCAGTTTGTCTCTATGGGTTTTAAAAATTTCTCAACCGACTCTGCTACAAAGTCTGTCATTGCTCTCATCACTTCAGAACGCGAGCCAAATGGTATGTCTATCAATAGGATAATTTATAATGAGTAACGAAGTTAACCCTTTTTTTTAATGGGCGTACACGATTTGCTTTTATTTTAAAATTAATCCACCTAAAAACGCAATTCAGTAAATAGGAAGACAAAATTAGACCTGTATTTTTATATTGGGATTAAAAAATCCCTGCCATAGCAGACAGGCTTCTTTTTTGAGAGAAGGATTTAGGATGAGTAATATCAGAAGAAGTCTATTTATTGTAAAACCGATTGAAACAGTCTTTTCTTTGGTTACATATTATAAATACGTTAAAAAAAATATAAAACCCTTTATCATGTGTTACTTTTGTCGCATTCATATAGTTTTGGTAATATCAAAACATATTTAAATACCATTAAAACCAAAGTTATGAAAGCAGTATTTTACTCCATCGTATTTATGGCCTTGTTGGCATCATGTAAGTCTGTCGAAAAAATGGTAGAAAAAGGAGAATATGATAAAGCATTCTCATACGCCATTTCGAAGCTCCAAGGAGAGAAAAACAAAAAGACAGAGTATGTCAAAGCTCTAGAAAAAGCATTTGATAAACTTAACACTGCTAATCTAAAAGAAATAGATAGACTCAACCCACAAGCAAAACCAGCCAATTGGGTGATTGTTCATAACATTTACAAAAATATATTATCAAGACAAGATAGACTAGACCCTTTGCTCCCTTTAGTAAGTGAAGACGGATATCGTGCATCTTTTGATATGATAGACGTAACTGCAGAACTTAGAAATGCAGAAGAAAATACCATACTGTTCCATTATAATAGAGCTCTAGACTTCATTGATAAATCTGAGAAAACAAAAGATAAATTGTTTGCAAGAGATGCATATGATGAATTGAGCAAAATCGATAACTATCGCACGAGTTATAAAGACAAAGAAAGACTTAAAGAAAAAGCCCATAATCTTGGGTTAACCAAAATTTATTTTGACGTATCTAATGAGTTAAGAGATTTTCACGGTAATGACATAGAAAAAGATATGTGGAACCTTCCTGTATCTAAATTAGACAACCTTTGGAACGATTATAATATTGGTGGATTTGATGATGGAAAAGATGCAGACTTTATTGTCATCATCGAATTAGATAACATCAACTTTAGTCCAGAGCGAGAGAGTGTCAATAATTATACAGAAGAAAAAGAAATTTTGATCAGAAAAGAGGTTGTTAAAGAAGTTCGGGATAGTGTAATTGTAGAAGTAGAAAAAGAAGTTTGGGAAAAGGTAAAAGCAAATATTTCTGAAATAATGAGAGAAAAGAAATCCGAACTCCATGGCAAAATGAAAGTTTTTGACAATAATAGTAGGGAGTATGTTTCTTCTGTCCCTATCAATGTTTATCATGACTTCAATGGATATGCTTGCAATTTTGTGGGCGATAAAAGAGCCTTAACTTCAGAGAGCAAAAACAAAATGGATGATCATATCGAATTGTTTCCTTCTGACTTTACTATGGCCGATGATTTATCCGCTGCATTTGGTTCGGCAGTCATGAGTCAAGTAAAAAAAGTGAAGTTCTAAATCTATACCTGAAATAGTAAAATAAAAAGTACCGTCTTATATTAGATTAAGACGGTGCTTTTTGCTTTAATACAATATGCAATATTAAATTCTTTTGCTTTAAATTTTTGGCATGAAAATTGAATTATACCAATATTGAAAATACAATGGGTTACGTCCAAAAAAAAACTATAAAAGATTTTTACTACCTTTCTTATCACTGTCTTCAAACACCAAAAATTTCAACCTTCTGAATAAAAGCCCAATACACATATAAAGATCTATTATAACTATCTTCACATAATAAAAATCTTATATTAGTTAAAAAAAAATACCAAAATTACCCCAAGTTAAATTACCTCACAGGCTATTTGTCATCATACCTTTGCACCATTCCCACTCAATAGAGTAAATCTTATTTAAATCTGACCTAAGCCCGAAAGACGCGGGCACGAACTCATTTTTTTAATAACCAAAACTTTTTACCCATGGTAAAACAAGATTTACTTACCCAAAGTAAGGGGATTCCGGTATTGCGTTCTGCACTGTTGAGTCTCCTGTTAATTTTCGTTTTTTCTAGTCAAAGCTTAGGCCAAAATCAGATTGCTTGTAATGATTTAGTACAAGTATCTTTAGATGATGATTGCGAAGCTATTATTAGACCTGATATGGTAATGGAAGGCGGTCCTGCGGGAGCCAACCAAACACACCAAGTCAGAGTAAGTGGCATCACGCCGACAACTCCTTACACACACCCGGTTGTGACAAATCCGGGATTGTACACCGTTACTATTACCAATCCTTCTGGCAATTCTTGCTGGGGACAGATCAGAGTAGAAGACAAATTGCCACCACAAGTAGAATGTCTTTGCCCAGTAGGAAATAACGATCCTGCATGTGCACTTAGATGTACCGACGAAGCTGCATTTCTAGCAAACACTTTAGTTTATCCTAGACCTGTAGTTAATGAAAACTGTTCTTCTTACACCACTGCTATTTCTGACGAAGTAATTCCTACAGGAAATTGCGGTGCTAAAGTTATCAGAAGAACTTGGGTGTTCACAGATATCTATGGAAATAAATCTATTCCATGTGTATCAGAATACAGATTTGACCCAGTAACTATTGGATCTGTTACAGATCCTTACAACAATGTTCAGTTGACATGCGGATCAGATGTTAGCATGGCAGGCATTTTTGCTTTCTACAAAGCTAAATTATACACAGAGTACAGAGCTGCTTATATCCTTTTGATCCCTGGTACATATGCAAATGTAGCTGCGGCTGAAGCTGCGGCAAACAGAGACGCAACAGCTGAAGCAACAAGATATGCTTGGCCTACAGTGAATGGTGTTCCATTGACAGGACACGTATGTAATATCCTTGCTGCTAAGTCTGATACAGAACTTAACGCTTGTGGACCTACTTGTACTAATAGCAAAAAAATCATCCGTGTATGGACTATCTTAGATTGGTGTACTGGTGCTACCAGAACAACAACTCAAGTAATCAAAGCAACAGATGATGAAGCACCTACAGTTGTTGCAAAAGACATAACTGTAAGTGTAGACCCATGGACTTGTTCAGCAAACTTCTTGCTTCCAGTACCAGAAATTTTACACGATAACTGTTCTAGTACCGTAACTTACACAGTATCTGGACCAATTGGAGTAAATATCGTTTATGATATACCTAGTGGAAGATACTTAGCAACAGGTACACCAAAAGGTGTAAATACATTTACTTACCAAGCTAAAGACTGTTGTGAAAATATTGGTACAGACCAAATCACCGTAACAGTTTTAGACCTTACTGCACCGATAGCAGTTGCTAAACAACACATCATTATCTCACTTACAACAGGTAGTGATGCTGATGGTATTGCAAAATTATTTGCTAACTCTGTAGATAATGGTTCTTATGACAGTTGTACTCCTGTACACTTAGAGTTGAGAAGAGAAGACGATCCTGCTAGAGACGAAGATGGTTGTGATTACACAGGTAATTTTACGTACAATGCAGATGGTCATCCAAATGATGGATCTACCAATCCTAATAGTCCAAATTATGATACAGATAATGGTGCTTATGTGAAATTCTGTTGTGCAGATATCACAAATAGAGAAGGCGCTGTTCCATTTGGTATCGTGAAAGTATGGATGAGAGTATGGGATGATGGTAATATGTCAGGAGTTTTTGGTGATGTAGTCAATGGACAATCTGATAATTACAACGAGACATGGGTAGAAGTAAGAGTAGAAGATAAACTTGCTCCACAGATCGTATGTCCTGCAAATGTTACTATCGATTGTGATGATGATGAAAATGATCTTGTAGTGACAGGAAGAGCAACAGCATTTTCTAACTGTCTTGATCTAGAAACAGAATATACAGACCAACAATTTTTAAGTGGTTGTAACATCGGTTACATCCTACGTACTTGGAGAATAAAAAGCAGACCAAACATTATTTGCGTTCAAAGAATAGACCTTAGAAATCCATTCCCAGCATTCGCAGGTAGTATTATATGGCCACCAGATCTTACGACTGATTGTACAACTGATGCAGCTGACAGAAAACCAACTTGGACTTCTGGACCATGCGATCAGATAGGCGTAAGTCTTAAGAGTGATACTTTCTACTTCGAAGGTAATGCATGTATGAAAATCTTAAACAAATGGACAGTAATCAACTGGTGTACTTATAACCCTAATGCTTCTGTTCCTGTAGGATATTACACACATACTCAAACGATAAAAGTAATTGATGAAGTTAAACCAGTATTGGGATCATGTGCAGACTTAATGTTTGAAATCAATGACCACAATGATGATGATAATGACGGTAACAGATGCGAGAGAAGAAGCCTAGTGCTTACACAAACAGCTACTG
Organism: Saprospiraceae bacterium; assembly: GCA_035326365.1. Classification (GTDB taxonomy): domain Bacteria; phylum Bacteroidota; class Bacteroidia; order Chitinophagales; family Saprospiraceae; genus OLB9. Next base: position 10,740 of record DAOLFJ010000068.1, read on the forward strand.
ACCAAGGTCAATGTGCATCAGACTGGCTAAAATGGATCGTATTTGTTGACCTTTGGGGAGATGGTACGAATGATTATGAGTACTCAAGTTTCTTGCCAGCAACAGATGCTTCATTCAATGATACAAATGGTAATGGTATTCCTGACAGATATGTTGCTCCTACAGGACAAGCAGGCGAAGTAAGAGTAACTTTACCAGAAGATATCGTAGGTAGTATGTCGAACCATAAAATTACTTGGAAAGTATTGGATGGTTGTGGTAACGTGACCAACTGTACACAAAACTTTATGGTAGTAGATAAGAAAAAACCAACACCATACTGTTTGAACATTAGTTCTGCACTTATGAGTAATGGTCAAGTAGAACTTTGGGCGGTAGACTTTAACTTAGGTTCATTTGATAACTGTACATCAAAATCTAACTTATTGTACACATTCAATGAAGCAAACCCAGTTCTTACTAAATTAAACCAGATTCACTATTTCAAAGGTGCTGGTCTTAATGCAACAGAAGCAGAATACAATGCAGGAAATGCTCAAAAATGGTTGCCTGCAACTAAGAGCTCAGGACAAATATTCAATTGTGACGATGCTCCTTCAGTTAATGTAAAAATGACTGTTTGGGATGAGAAGCTTAATTACGATTTCTGTGTAGTGACACTGAATCTTGCTGACAACCAAGGCGCTTGTGGTAATGCTCAAACGACAACTGTATCTGGAAATATCATCTCACAGACTGGTCAAAAGATAGTAGGTGCTGAAGTTACTTTGAGCAACGGTATCGTAGAAATGACCAAAACAGCAAATACGATCACAACAGGTAATTATTCATTCAACAATGCAGTAATGTATTACAATTACGAGATTGCAGGTAAGAAAAATGATGATTACTTGAATGGTGTGAGTACATTGGATTTAGTTCTAATTCAAAGACACATACTTAACCAAGCTAAACTTCAAGGACCTTACAACATCATAGCTGCTGACATCAACAAAGATGAGAAAGTAACAGCTGCCGATCTTATAGAATTGAGAAAATTGATTCTTGGTATCTACACAACATTGCCTAGTAACAATAGCTGGAGATTTATCAACAGTGGTCAGACATTTACAGATGCAAATTACCCTTGGCCTTTACAAGAAAAAAGATTTATTACAAATCTTGACAACTCAATGAACAACCAAAACTTTGTGGGTGTGAAAGTGGGTGATGTAAATGGTTCTGCAACAGGCAATGCTAAAGATGCATCTACAGAATCAAGAAGTGCTGTACAGTTAATAGCAGAAGACAAAGCAGTAGTTGCTAATGAGATACACACAGCAATATTTAGTGCTGAGATCGACAAAGTATATGGTTTACAATTCACACTTACACTTAACAATGCCGATCTTGTAGACGTGTATGTAGGTGACCAAAAACTTGCTGATAGTAACATCGCTAAACTTGCTGATAATAAATACACTGTAAGCTGGAATGATATCAAAGCAGTAAATGGTAATGATATCCTATCTATCAGCGTAGCATCAAAAACAAATGCAAACTTGTCTGACATCATAGAAATGAATTCAACATTAACAAATGCTGAAGTTTATTCAGGTGATGACTTAAATACCAACAAATTGTCCCTAAGATTTGCAGGTAAAGAGACTAGTTCTGAATTTGCTTTATACCAAAACGAACCTAACCCGTTCAATGACAAAACAATCATCACATTTAACCTTCCTGAGTCTGGCAATGCTACCCTAAAAGTATTTGACGTGACTGGTAAAGTGATATACACAAATAAAGGATCTTTCGGTAAAGGTATCAATACCTTCACGCTGACTAAAAATGATATTCCTAACCAAGGAGTTATGATTTACCAGCTTGAAAGTGGCGCATACACTGCAACCAAAAAGATGATCGGCCTCGAGTAACAACAATTTGCTTAAATTAATTCCTGAAGGGGATGCATTTGTCTGATGCATCCCCTTTTTCATTTTTTATTTATACCTTTGTTCTCAATCATCAAAACCTATCTATAATGGAGGATAAACGTCTATTTCTTCTCGACGGTCACGCACTAGTATATCGTGCACATTTTGCATTTATCACGAGACCACTTATAAACTCTAAAGGACTCAATACATCTGCCATCACTGGTTTTGTACGTACACTATGGGACTTAATGACAAATCAAAAACCTACTCACATTGCTGTAGCATTCGATCCTAAAGGCGGTACATTCAGACATGAATATTACCCACAATATAAGGCAAATAGGGATGCTCAGCCTGAAGATATCACCATTGCCATGCAATATATACCAAGCATCATTGAAGGGTTTAACATACCTGTAGTCATGGTCCAAAACTATGAAGCAGATGATGTCATCGGTACCTTAGCCAAACAAGCAGAAAAAGAAGGTTACACAGTATATATGGTGACTCCAGACAAAGATTATGCACAGCTAGTTTCTCCCAATATATATATGTATAAGCCTGGTAGACAAGGAAATGAAGTAGAAATTTTAGGTGAAAAGGAAATCCTTGCCAACTGGGATATCGAACGTGTAGATCAAGTAATAGATGTACTTGGATTACAAGGTGATAGTGTAGACAATATCCCAGGTGTACCTGGAATAGGCCCAAAAACAGCCGTAACCCTGCTCAAAGAATTTGGGTCTGTCGAGAACATAATCGCCAATGCTGACAAACTGAAAGGCAAACAAAAAGAAAACGTTATAAACTTTGCCGAACAAGCTCTTCTGTCCAAAAGATTGGCAACTATAGACATCAATTCTCCTATTCAATTTGATGCAACTAGATACAACCTAGACCCAATGAACAAGGAAAAACTCAAAGAAATATTCCTTGAACTTGAATTCCGTACCCTAGCTCAACAAATACTTGGAAATGATGCCATCTCTACACCTCAAAATCAAGCAGGTGTCCAGCAATCATTATTCGGAAATGATTTTGCGACAAGCAAACCAAATACTTCTGACGAACCAAAAACTGAGTATCAAATTGCCAAAAAAAATATTGACAACACACCGCACAACTATCTCTTAGTCAATTCAGTAGATGAAATAAAAGATTTAGTAAAAGCGCTCGAACAACAATCACAATTTAGTTTTGATACAGAGACAACAGGTATTGACCCACATCAAGCTGAAATTGTAGGTATGTCTTTTTCATTTCAGGCAGGAGAAGCATACTATGTGCCAGTATCTGCTGAGATGAACGAAGCAAAAAAGACAGTTAGTTATTTTAAAAGCGTACTCGAAAATACTGCCATCACGAAGATCGGTCAGAATATAAAATATGACATGTCTATTATGAAGTGGTATGATGTGGAAGTAGCGGGAAATCTTTACGACACCATGATCACACATTACCTATGCGAACCAGATCTAAGGCATAAGTTGGATTATCTCACAGAATCATACCTCGATTATAAAATGGTACCTATAGAAGACCTTATCGGAAAAGGTGGCAAAAACCAACTGAGTATGAGAGATGTGTCTTTAGAAAAAGTAAAGGAATATGCAGGTGAAGATGCTGACCTTACTTTACAACTAGCACCTGTCATGAAAAAACTAATGGCAGAAAACGAACTCGATCCACTTTACAAAGATATCGAAGAACCATTAATCAGAGTTTTATGCGACCTAGAATATGAAGGTATCAGAATAGATGCTTCTTTTTTGAATGATTACTCAAAGGAGTTAGAAAAATTGATCATCGAAAAAGAACAAGAAATTTATAAAAATGCTGGTGTCCATTTTAATATTGCATCACCAAAACAAGTAGGAGAAGTTTTATTTGATAGATTAAAAGTACCATATAGGTGGAAAAAAACTTCTACCGGACAATATTCGACTGATTTTGATAAACTTACTGAACTTGCAGGTGAACACATCGTGATCGATAGCATCCTTGAACACAGGAAGTTCTCAAAACTCAAATCCACTTACGTAGACGCATTACCTACTATGGTCAATCCACGTACAGGTAGAGTTCATAGCAATTTTAACCAAGCTCGGGCAGCAACAGGTAGACTCAGTTCTGAAAATCCCAATTTGCAAAACATACCTATCAAGGACGAAGCAGGTAGAGAAATCAGAAAAGCTTTTGTCCCTAGAGATGAAGAGCATGTATTGATGGCTGCCGATTATTCACAAATAGAACTGAGGATTATTGCAGAGATAAGTAATGATACTTCAATGCTTGAAGCATTTGTGGCAGGCAATGACTTCCATAGAGCTACTGCAGCAAAGGTGTATGGCGTACCTTATGACGAAGTCACATCTGAACAAAGGAGAAATGCCAAGACTGTAAACTTTTCCATCACTTATGGAGCAGGGGCGACCAACTTATCAAGACAATTAGCCATCTCAAGAAAAGATGCAACAGATCTGATACAAAACTATTTTAGAGAGTTTTCAGGTCTCAAAAACTATATGGACCAAACGGTTAGTTTTGCAAGAGAAAATGGATACGTAAAAACCTTACTTGGTAGACGTAGAAACCTAAGAGACATAAACTCTCGAAACACATTAACATCAAGCAATGCCGAAAGAGTAGCGATCAACACACCCATACAAGGTACCGCAGCGGATATGATCAAGATTGCTATGATAAATATCCACAAAGCATTAAAAGAGCAAAACTTTAGATCTAAGATGATCCTTCAAGTACATGATGAATTAGTTTTTGACGTATATAAACCAGAATTAGAAAAGTTAAAAGTTTTAGTCACTGACTTAATGAAAAATGCTATTCCAACTTTGAAAGTCCCAATTTTGGTGGAAATTGGCGTAGGAAATAATTGGCTAGAAGCGCATTAAAATTATTTACAAAATAAGCATATTAAAGAGGACCGATTCCAGTTTTATACTAGATCGGTCCTCTTTTTTTGCTTAACATTTTCCTTCTTATTCCAATATAATCATCTTAAACGTTGCACTCGAATCTGTCGAAGTCACTGTATAATAATACACACCTGATGTCAACGATGCATTACGTTTGAACTCGATAGTATTTCTGCCTTTTTCATACACTTTCGCATTTGAAAATATGAGCTCGCCCTTGATGTTTTTAACTTCAAATCTTACTTCATCCGTTTCTGGCAACTCAAACGATATGCTTGTCTGATCTCTAAATGGATTCGGTACATTTTGATCTACAACAAATGCTGCTTGATGAACTTCTGTACTTATATTTACAAGTTTCAGGTGTTGGATGTCAAGTGCTTCATTGGTATAAACTTCATTTTTGAAATGTCTATCATTCAGTGTCAACCAATTGGATTTATCCACTTCTAAGTAGAAGAGTGGTTTGTCCTTAGTTATGTTTTGTGCTCGATCATTTGCAAAAGCAATTCTCCATTCTTGTCCATTATAATAAATATCATCATCATTTATACTTAATAATCCTTCAGTCACTTTTGGTAATTCGCCAAAGATGTTTAAAGACATTTGCAATCCATGTAGATTGACATCTTCACTAGCATAGAAGGTCAATTTTATTCTGTTTTTATCTTCTACAACTTGTTCTGTCTTATATCGAAGGTCAAAAGTTTTTGCAGACCTACTTTCTGTTCTTGACGAGTGTGCAGAAGGGTCGGCATTCAAGTTGATATCTCCGATTTTTATAGCGATAAAGTCATTCGCCAAGGAATGTGCCTTCAACGTATCTATGATGAGCGTAGATGGATACGGGAATGGGAATTTAGGATCTGCAAAAGTATGCGATTTTGGTACAAATTTCCAGGATTCATTTCCTACAACATTTACTTGAATACCCAATATCAGCTTTCGCAATGCCACTAAGTCTGCTGCGGTAATTCTACCATCATTATTGACATCTGCTGCTATCCTAGTGTAAGGACTACTCAATTGATCAATATCCAAAATATGTCTTTGAATAAGCACTAAGTCTAGTGTACTTACACCATTTAACCAATCTACATTATGTTCAGGTTTGATGACATAAGTTTGGTCTATCACATTATCAATATGCTTATAATTTCCTTGTTCATTACTTAATGATGAAGCAAAACCTGGCTCTACTGTTCCAATCTGAATACCTACACTAGCAGAATCTAAGCCCTGACCTGCTTCTGTCGCCAATCGACCTGCGATGTTACCCAAAAGATTTCCAACATTAGGACACACATTAGCATTGTCTTGCAGACTCAAGGTGGCATTACATGATGCTTTATTACCAGACTCATCATAAACCCAAATGGTAATCGAAATATTGGTAGAAACACCATTAGGAATATCTGCGCAGGTAAATATGCGAGAACTGTCTATCGATGTTGCAGAAAACGAAAACCGCAAATTGTTCTGAAGCGTACATTCATCTGTACTTCCTTTGTCAAAATCACTTGCCCAAATGATGGCATCACCACCAACAGGTATAGAAATGGCCAAGTTTTGACAATATACTTGTGGTGCCTTAGTGTCTTTTACCCTGTAATACTGTATGCAATTGGACACATTATTACATCCATCTGTGACAGACCAATACACTTTTGCATTGGAAGTATTAGGAGATGTGATGGTTTTACTTACTGTATTTCCAGACAAAGTTCCTGTAAATTCTATACTACCATTATTGTCAATATCCACCGCATAATTCCATCTTAATGGCTGATTGATACCACAACTTTGATCTGTAGATGTAGCGCTGATGACGAATGATTCTACCGTACAGTTTTGTGCATTAATGATGATATCATCTGATGGACAATTTGCAATAACAGGGCCAAGTGTATCGATCACTTTTATGGTCTGTGTATGCGTCCATTTACCTGACGAATTAGGATTGTTGAGTTCGTATTGACACCAATCGATGACGGTCCAATGTTTCAATATTTTGTAGCAGGCATCCGACACAAAATTGAACGTATCTGCTTCCATTTGGAAGGCTACTTGATCACATGCACCACCATTTATAATTGGGTTTTGGCCAGCCAAGATATCCAAACATGTCACCGTCGTATCACTAGGCCAAACGATCGAATCTAACGTGACAGGCCGTATGCCAATGATTGTTATTTTTTGGTCGCAACCTACACCCGGATTATTCTCTACCGACCATCTTCTAGTCAGCGATCCGATGCCACAATCATTGATATTGATATCAAGGTCTGTATATATTACCTTTGGCGCATTACAAGCGGTATATAAATCTGGCTTACCTGTAATATTGAGATCTTCAAAATCTTGCGTACAATTGATGGTAACATGTG
>DAOLFJ010000430.1:0-3369 GCA_035326365.1 Saprospiraceae bacterium
CATCAATGGTCTATTATCAGACGCTTTTTGCCCACCATTATCGATTAATGCACCTTCTAAATATACCCTTAACTGCAAAGTCATATCTCTCAATACCAATATATGCGCTGTTGCATTTACACATATAGCTGTACTATTTTGATCACAAACAGTGTATATTATATCAACAGGTCCAGTAAATCCTTGATTAGGTGTAAATGTTAGTTGTCCACTACCATTCAAATAATATGAACCTGATGATATAGCCATAGGATTACCCATGCTACCTTGCGCTACAATAGTTTGACCATCATTTTCTGGATCACTATCATTTATCAATACATTGCCAGTCAGCGTATAACCTTGGTAAACACTGAAAAAATCATCTGCGGCAACAGTACTATTGATCGCCGAAACTGCATTAATGGTGATGATCTGTTTAGATTCCATACAATTGGTAGGATCTACATCAGAACATACCCTGTCAATTAAGGTATCCATACCTACATAACCTTGATTGGGTGTATATATGATATTGCCTAAAACATCTTTGCTAGCAATGCCATGATTGGTCATTTTAGTAATGGTTATGTTTTCAGGATATAACTGACATTCCACACCATTGATACATTTATCATTTGCCATAGTATGAATAGTCAACGCTTGTCCAGCAAATGTCGTTGCAATATCTAAATTTGGTACAATACTTTTTTTACCTGTCAATGGATCTATCACGGTGATGATGAGCTGTGATGTGGGACAACCAAACACATATGTAGGTAGACAAACAGACACATTGTATGTATAAACGCCTACTTTATCTCCTGTAAATGTATAAGACCCATCGGCATTAACTAGCAAGTTTGATATGCTTCCAGAAGGTTTTGAGACCAAAATCATGGTTTGACCATAAGTCGTTCCTACTGGTATCTCATCATTTGTTTTTACATTGCCTGATAGTTGGACACCTACGGTGGTTACATTAAAATCTGGATCGATACAACTTTTGATAGTCAATACATCATCTGGCAAGGTACTGATACATCCCGTAATATTATCCATAAAATAAAATGAAACTTTGCCAGGAGCCAGACCAGTGACCATTCCAGAGTTATTAACCTTAGCAATAGCAGGATTAGTACTCATCCAAATGCCACCCGTAGAAGGTGATAATTGGGTGGTGTAACCAAGACAAACATTAGTAGGTCCAGTTACTGAAACTACAATCGGCCCTAATACGCGAATAGGAGCTGAATATTCTGATAAACATCCAGAAAAGGATTCTTGAAATGCAAATCTTGCTTCACCTACAGCCACACCAGTTACAATACCATCATTGGTAATAGTCGCCACAGATGGTTGATTACTTATCCAAGTACCACCTGTAGATGGGAAAAGTGAAGATGTAGCGCCAATACAAATATCTGCCGGACCAGTCAACGCAATAGATGGTTTTCCGACAATAATAACTGGGTTAGATTGATTAGATGTACCCCCCGAACTTGCACTGGTAAATGTAAATCTTGTAATACCTTGTTGAAGTCCTGTCACCACACCTGATGCAGTTACAGAAGCAATACTAGGATTTAAACTCGTCCATGTACCGCCAGAAGTAGGGCTCAAAGTATTGGTAGCGCCTACACATAAAGTATTAAAATCAGAAGTAATCGCTGGCTTCGTATTAACAGTCACTGTTACAATTCCATCAGAGGTGCAGCCTGTGGAATTCTGTGTGAATGAAAACGTCGCGTTGCCACTGTTTAGGCCAGTGACCACTCCTGAATTATTAATTGAAGCAATAGTCGGATGATTGCTTATCCATACACCACCAGTCGTAGGACTAAGGTTTGTTGTATTCCCTATACATATCTGAGAAGGACCTATCAGAGATATAGTCGGCTTCGCATGTATGGTAAACAACTGTGATGGATTAGACAGACAACCTGTACTGCCATCTTGTATTGTAAAAAATGCAGTTCCAGCTGCAATTGCAGTCACAACACCTTGATTATTTACAGAAGCTACAGATGGATTGCTACTTGTCCACGTACCTACATTAGAAGCAGATAAATTTAGCGTACTACCTATACAAATACCATTGTTTGTCAATTCATTAATGATAGGTTTTCCGTGTATAACAATTGGTACTGACGGATCTGATACACAACCACCATCTGTCGTAAATACAAAAGTGACACTACCCTGCCCTATGGCTGTTACTATACCAGTATTTGTAATGGTGGCAACATTCGGATTGCTACTTGTCCAATTTCCACCTGTAGATGGAGAAAAAGATGTTGTACCATTGATACACAACGCAGCATCTCCAAGTAAGGCAATATTTGGTTTTTGACCAATAGTTATTGGCATAGAAGGATTAGACACACATCCTGATGACGTCTCTGTAAAAATGAAAGTAGCTGTACCAGAACTAATCCCTGTAACGATACCATTATTACTGATCGTCGCTACACTAGGGTTTGTACTCGCCCATGTCCCACCTATAGATGGAGAAAGCGTAGTGCTGCCTCCAATACAAATAGAACTTAAGCCATTTATGGTTACAACTGGTTTTGCATATACGGTAATAGGTGCAGTATTAGCCGATATGCAACCAGTTGAAATGTTCGTAAATTTGAATTTCGCTTGTCCAGCTGACAAAGCTGTAACTACGCCCGCATTTGTGATCGTAGCAATGGTAGGATGATTACTTACCCATGTACCTCCGACAGTAGGAGAAAAAGAAGTAGTAGACCCGATACAAAGTTGAGCATCACCTGTAAGTGTAGTGACAGGTCGACCTGCTACAGTGATCGGCGCAGTCGGATCCGAAGTACACATGGTGGTAAAATCTATAAAACTGAAAGTCACCATGCCTGCTGATAAGGCTGTTACTTGTCCAGAAGAACTCACGATAGCAATAGCATTATTACTGCTGATCCACATACCGCCTGAAGTAGGTGATAGCTGTGTGGTTCCCCCTTCACATATTAAGTTTGCGCCAGTAATGGCAACAATAGGTTTTGAACTGACCACAATATCATCAGTAGGCAATGAAGTACAATTGGTAGTGCTATTTGTAAAAATGAATGATGCCGTACCTGGAGATATTGCGGTTACCAATCCTGCGTTATTCACAGTAGCGACAGATGGGTTGCTACTCGTCCAGACACCACCTGAAGATGGACTTAATTGCGTCGTAAATCCAGTACACAAGATGTCATCGCCTAGAATAGAAACATTAGGACCGACACCAACAGTCACAGGTGCTGAAGGATTAGATGTACATCCTGAAACCGATTCTGTATAGGTAAATGTAGCTGTTCCTTGAGACACTGCTGTTACTACACCATTATTGGCGATCGTAGCTACAGATGGATTATTACTAAT
>DAOLFJ010000431.1:0-3339 GCA_035326365.1 Saprospiraceae bacterium
ATTGATGTCTTTGGCGAAACGCAGACGTGGTTTAACAGTGGTGAAGAACTAACCATCGATGGTTCACAACTCAATGATGCTGGATATCAAAAGTTGGCTGTTTTATTGTCTGACAAAATATTTGGAAAAAGGAAAATCAATCCTGATATTCAAAAAGAAAAAGTGGCAGAAGCCGTCAAAGAGAAAAACTGGATATGGCACAATGATATCAAAATACCAAATGGTGTGCATGTGTACGGTAGGAGATTTGAACCATTTGGGCCAGACAATTATCCTGCGGAATTGGAAAAAATAAGACAAATGACGGCCATTCGAGATACTGCCATTTGGAAGGCTGCCTCCAATCAACCGTATGACCTAGTCCAGGCTGATCAAAGGACTAAAATATTGCCCGAAGTACAAACCAATTACACTTCCGGTGAAGGCAAATATTTATATGGTGATGATGCATTGGCTACCATGAAAATGGCACCAGGATTTAAGGTAGAGATGTTTGCGTCAGAAAAGGAATTTCCTGATTTGGCCAATCCTGTACAAATTGCTTTTGACAATAAAGGCAGGCTTTGGGTAGCTACGATGCCATCTTATCCACATTACAAACCGGGAGATAGTCGACCTGATGACAAGCTCATCATTCTGGAAGATACCGATGGCGATGGCAAAGCAGACAAACAAACCGTATTTGCTGATAAATTGCATCTACCCATTGGATTTGAATTTGCTCCCAAAGGCGTTTATGTAACCCAAAGCCCACATCTCAAGCTCTATACAGATACCGATGGTGATGACAAGGCAGATAAAGTAGAAGTAATTTTAAGTGGTTTTGATGATCACGACACCCACCATGCGATCAGTGCTTTTTGTGCAGATCCATCTGGTGCGATTTATATGGCCGAAGGTGTCTTTTTGCATACCAATGTAGAGACTTCTTACGGTCCTGTCAATGCCACCAATGGCGGTTTTTTTAGATATAATCCCAATAGAAATCACCTCGAACGGACTGCGCAATTACCTATTCCCAATCCTTGGGGCATCGCATTTGACGAATGGGGACAAAATATTTTTGCAGAGACATCAGGACCTGACGTAAGATGGATGATGCCCGGATCTATCAAGCCGATGTATGGAATGGAATCTCCTATCTCTGCCACGCTTGTGGAAGAAAAACACATGGTTAGGCCTACTTCAGGTTTAGAATATGTTTATAGTTCGCATTTTCCTGAAGAGATGCAAGGAGATTTTCTGATCAATAACGTCATCGGATTTTTAGGTACTAAACAACATCGACTGACGGATGATAGCTCAGGATACAAGAGTACATTCAGACAAGATTTGATTCAAAGCAGTGACCCAAATTTCCGTCCTGTTGACCTGGAGTTTGCACCTGATGGTTCGTTGTACATTGCAGACTGGCACAACATGCTCATTGGCCACATGCAACACAATGCGCGCGATCCGTTGCGAGATCATGTACACGGCAGGATATATCGGGTCACCTATCCATCACGACCATTGGTAAAACCAGCTAAAATTCACAGAGCTACTATAACCGAATTACTGGAAAATCTGATATCAACCGATTATCGGACAAGATACCGAACCAAAAGAGAATTACGAGGACGAAATGCCAAGGAAGTGTTGAGTGCGATCGAAGTGTGGCAAACAAATTTGGACAAAAATGCGCCAAGGTATGAGCACCATTTATTGGAAGCACTTTGGGTAACTTGGGGATTAAATAAAGTAGATCAGACTTTGCTAAAACAACTGCTTTCGTCTGCCGATTTTAGGGTCAGGGCTGCTGCTGTGAGAGTCCTTAGATATACGGGTCACCAAGTAAAGGATCAGGTTTCTCTTCTTCAAAAATCTGCTGTGGATGAACATGGTAGAGTAAGGCTGGAAGCGATCGTGGCAGCGAGTTGGTTGCCCCAAAAAGAAGCATTGAGTATTCTGGATATTGCTAAAACCAAACCTATGGATACGTGGATGAAAGCCCCATTCGAAAGAGCGTATGCTTATGTTACTGGAACTTTCAAACCCAAAATAGAAGATGCCGTGAGTGACAATCCCAATTTTACTGCCGACCAAAAGTTGATCTATAAAAAAGGAAAAGAAATTTACGAACGTGAAGGATTCTGTAGCACTTGTCACCAAAAAAATGGTTTTGGCTTACAATCGTCAGGTTTTCCGCCATTATCCAGGTCAGAGTGGGTCAATCAAAGTACCGAAAGACTCATCAAAATCACGCTAAAAGGCGTCTATGGCCCCATGAAAGTCAAAGGTGTCAATTATCCAGGACAAGTACCTATGACGCCATACGAAGGTATGCTCAATGATGATGAAGTAGCAGCTGTACTTTCTTATATCCGCAATAGTTTTGGCAATAATACGGGCTTTGTCTCCGCAAGTGAAGTGGCCAAAGTAAGAGCAGATATTAAAGACAAAAAAGGATTTTATATATCAGAAGAACTTTTAAAATCGCATCCACATGACAAATAATACAAGATGGTTGGCTCATTTCACCTTGGTTTTGGGTATCTTAGTTTTGGCTTCATCATGTAGTCGCAAATTAGATTTTAAATCCAAGCACATTGTTTTTGTCTCGGGCGAAGAAGAATATAGGTCAGAAGAGTCCTTTCCTATGATAGCCAAAATATTGGAAAGAGAAACGGGTGCGAAGGTATCATTTTGTTTTTCTGTGGACTCGGCAGGTTATATTGATCCCAATAATACACGACATATTGCAGGCCTTGAAAAACTAAAAGATGCAGATTTAATGGTCATGTTTGCTAGGTTCAGAGCATTGCCTCAAGATGAGTTAAAATATATCACAGACTATGTCGAATCTGGCAAACCTATCATCGGTCTTCGCACAAGTACACATGCTTTTTTGTATGAAGAAGATAGCCTGAAACATATGAACAACGAATGGCCAACCAAGGTATTCGGACAGCAATGGATTACGCATCATGGACATTTTGAAGATGGAAACAAACCATTGACTTCCGTTTATTTTGCCAACAAAATGATGCAGCCGATCTTGCGTGGCGTAAAGCCATTTGATGCCTATTCATGGCTCTATCATGTCGATGGTGGCGAATGGAAACTACAAGGAGATTGCAATATTTTGCTCCAAGGCAAGTCCCAGAAATCAAATCACGAAATGGAAGGTAATCTCGATAAATTTCCACTAACCAATCCTGTGGCATGGACCAAAACCTACACTACCCAAAGTGGCAAATCTTCCAAAGTATTTTTCACCACCTTAGGTCATCCTTATGACTTTAAAGACGTCTCTATACGAAAATTGCTTCTGAATGGTATCTTTTGGGCCTTGGATGC
>DAOLFJ010000069.1:0-17651 GCA_035326365.1 Saprospiraceae bacterium
CTAGCTCATCTCTTACCCAATAACCTTCCCATTACAAGGCCCAAATCCTATCCTTATGCCATCTTTTTCGCACCAGCCACGCATGACTACGGTATCTCCATCTAGGATGAATTTTCGTTCTGTACCATCTGGCATTTGTACAGGTTTTGTGCCTTTCCAAGCTATCTCTAGCATTGATCCATAAGAATCTGGTGATTTGCCACTGATTGTGCCAGATGCTAATAAATCTCCCACTCGTACATTACAACCATTCACGGTATGATGTGCTAGTTGCTGACACATATTCCAATACATGTATTTAAAATTTGATTTGGAGACATTCTGAGAGACTCCAGTTTCTGTGACGATATCTACAGAAAGATTTATGTCGTAGTTTTTATTTCCTTCGTAAGTCAGATAAGGTAGTACATCAGGGTCTTGATTTGGACCTGATGTACGGAAACTATCCAATGCTTCCAAGGTCACAATCCAAGGTGATGCCGTAGAAGCGAAGTTTTTAGCAAGGAAAGGTCCTAAAGGTACATATTCCCATTTCTGGATATCACGTGCCGACCAATCATTAAATAACATCAGTCCAAAGATATATTCTTCGGCTTCCGCTGTGCTGATGGATGCGCCCATTGGTGTTTCTTTGCCAATAACAAATCCCATTTCCAATTCAAAATCTAGCTGTTTGCTCGGTCCAAAAATTGGTTTTTCTGCACCATCTGGCATGGTCTGCCCATTCGGTCTTTTGATGGGTGTGCCTGATGCTACGATAGATGATGCTCTTCCGTGGTAACCGACAGGTAAATGTAACCAATTGGGCAACAATGCATTGGCAGGATCTCTAAACATCACACCTACATTATAAGCGTGCTCTCGACTAGAGTAGAAGTCCGTATAGTCTCCTATCTGAATGGGCAATAACATTTCCACTTCATCAGCTTGCAAAAATATATCTGATGTCCTGAAAGATTCATTATCAAAATATCCACCTTTACATAATGCCGCCTGCAATCTAATTCTTACTTCATTCGTCTTCGCCTTTCCCAAAGCTATGAAGTCGTTCATATATCTCGTCGCAAAAATAGACCTAGGTATGTTTAATCCTACAAAAATATCTGTTTCTGAACAAGCATAAAGGTCTATGATGGTATCTCCTATTCTACTGCAAATGCGATATGAATTGTCTCTTGTGAAAACACCAAAGGGAATATTGTATTTCGTAAAGTCACTGTCATTTGCTACAGGAATAAAACTTGTCATGTTGCTATAAAATTTATTTGCTATTAATAATTTTCTGGTAAACCACCATTTAGAAAAACGGCATTGGAGAAGAGTAAAAGTCCCTTGTCCCAAAAGCTTCTGAATAGCGGGTTGTCCACCATATATATCGCTTGCCCATTGCCATGTGATTGCACTGCAAATGAAACTGCATTTTCTAATTTCTTTTTTATACCACTGCCTAGGAAACCATAACTGTCGTATTTCGATGGTATATGAATGACATTCCACATGCCTTTTTGAGTGACATATGTACTAGATGATGTCTTAAGACTATAGTAACTTTTGCCCAATCCATAACCAAGAGGATGGCTGTCATCTACGATGTTTTTTATGATCGCTCCACCTGTGCCTTTGCTGATGCTTCTACGTTCTAGACCTTCGAAATCATTCAACCTATCCTTTAACTCTTGTTTTAATTTTTCATCTTCAGCTGCTTTTTTCTCATCTTCTGTGGCAAATGTCTCAAAAGTCAAACCTTCCTTTCCTGAAAAATTTCTCAATGCACCATCTATCACGATCAGTCTGCCGCCTTTACTTGTCCATTCTGTCAAGGATTTGAATCTTTCGTCCGAAATTCTATAATATCCATCAGGCAGGATGATCGTATTAAATGTCGATAAATCAGTTCTTTCAAAATTATCCCACTCTACAATACTAACTTGGTAATCAAGCAATTCGTCAAAATAATGCCATATCTCGCCACATGAATTGGCACTAATGCCACGACCAGAAAAAGTAAGGACTTTTGGTGCTTTTATTAGCTGAAAATAATTACCACCTAGATCTCCACCTTTATCAGAGAATCCACTTGTGTGGCGCACATAGTCGCTAATATTGTGTTTTGATAGAATGGCCATAATCTCAGTTTCAAAATCTTTTTTCCACTTATTATCACCTTTATTGATCATCAATGTGCCTTTAGGGATGATTTTACCTTGATACATGGATTCTTTGACTGACATTCTGACTTTATAATCTTTCTTGTAAAGATCGGAAAGTGCTTTTGCAGATGTCAGGTCATTCCAAGGAATTTGAATACTGAAAACTGCTCCATTAGTTTCGGAAATGTTTGTTTTTATTGTTTTGGTTTTGGATACATCCACTTTAAAAGCAGTCGAATATGCGTAACAATCTATACCGTATGCAAATGGCAATGCCCATGATGTAATGTCATAAGTTAATGAATCACTGAGTGCAGGCTCTTCTTCCATAAGCACTTGGAGGAGTACCGATCTTGGTTGACTTGCTTGTACGATCATATCTCCTTCCTGTATGTCAAAGACTTTGGATGCTTTGGTTTGGTAATGATAGGCTGTTGATTTGCTATTTTGGGTAGCATACCCATATTGAATGCCACTTCTATCAAATAATGCTGCTAATCGTTGCATACCAGGGCTTGATTTTAACACATATGTTTTATATTTTCCATTTGGATTTTTAATACTTTCTGAGTAGTAATTTTTAAAGTTTGAGATGATTTTTTCTGCATTTTTTGCTGATATTTCTACGGTAGAAAGTGCTACTACAGTATTATGGTCTATTTTTTCTTGAATGGTAAGCGTATCTCCATTTTCTAGTTGAATAGTTCTGCCTGAAGAGCTATTTCCTGCTTGTTCGTAGGTCATTCCTATGGCGCCACTGTAGGTCGGGTAGGTATCACCATAACTCGGATAGAAAAGATCAAAAACTTCTCTCGTCCAGTACAACCATCCATTTTTATCGAAGTATGATGCATGATTTTTGCCGATTTCTACTTGAAAATCTTTCTGGAAAGGGGACATAAATTTGTGGTATGGTTGCGCAGCGGGAGCAAAATAATAATTTGCATTAGCACCCATCTCATGAAAGTCCGCATGGATATGTGGTAGCCATTGGTTGTAAGCTGCTATTCTATCTCTTGATTCTTTTTGTGTTTGCCACGCCCAGTCTCTATTCATGTCAAATAAGTAGTGATTGTATCTTCCCGTGGGCCAAGGTTCCATATGTTCTCTATGTGACAGGTTGGGATTTTCATTCACACCTGATACACTTTTTAGAAAATGAACGTACCTGTCATATCCATCAGGATTTAAACTTGGATCAATGATAACCACTGCATTTTTGAGCCAATCTTTTGTGTTTTGATCTTTGCTTGCGATTAATTGATAAACAAAGTTGGGTACTGTCTCCGTCGTGCCAGCCTCATTTCCATGGACACCAAAACTACACCAAACGAGAGCTTTTTCATTAACATTGCTTGGTTTAGTGGTTGTCACTCCTGAATTGTACAGATTTGTCAGACGAATATCTTCTAAGTTTTTGATGTTTTCTGGGCTAGATACAAAAATAAGATTGAGTGGTCGACCTTGATATGTTTCACCAAATTTTTTCATCATCACCATGTCACTTTTTTCATCTATATGTTTGACATATTCCAATACTTGATGATGGAATGTATGCTGTTTCCCATAATGAGAAAAGTACTGTGATGGGGACTGTAAAGTATTTTGACTAGTTACTGATAACGTCAAACATAGACTGATAAACAAATAAAATGTACGCAACATCATATCAAGTGGATTGTAAGTATAAAATTAATGATTGCAAATGTAAAACAATAGTTGTAAGAACCTTCTTAATACCTAAAATTATTTGCAAGTTGTTACCTACTATTGCACTATAAAACTCTGTGTGATAGACCCTTCGCTATTGGTCATTTTTATATAATACATTCCTTTCGGTACATCATACAAATCAATGTTTGTATCAGATGAGTATTCTTTTTTAGAAATCAATACACCATTCGCATTTATAAGTTCTATGGTCGTAATTGTCTCAATACCAGCTATGTGAAGCATGTTTTGAGTTGGGTTGGGTGATATTTTATATTGTGGCGTATTAATATTGTACGTAGAAGATGATTTTTGCCAAGGCTGTCCGACTTTATTTCCCCAAAAATATTCTACCATTTCTGGATTATCTATAAATGGATTTCTATTGTTTTGCCACTTGTAAACAACATTATTTCTATTCATTTCGAAGTCATCAACAGGATCATTTCTATGCCAATCAAGTAGTGTAGCAAGATCGCCAAATTTTCCCACTTCGCCATCAGGATAGCCATTGACAACTTCTAGACCATTGTATCTCACATCAAGGTAGAAAATACCTCGTGCGACATCACCTTTAAATTTCCCCAAAGTACCTGCTGGACCATTATATTCGCCATAGAATTGATTGCCGCGACTGCTATTCTCGGGTCCGTCTACAGCTCTGATCGCGTGTGCATCTGAGTTTGCATGTCGAGTAGAATCTGCATTGGTTGACCAAAATACATTTGGCCCATCTATGGTCTCATCTGCTTCGATGCTATTAAAACCACCACGAGATCTAGGCCATGTGTGCTCGCGATTCCATGTGTTGGCATTGTCAGATGATATCTGAAAATCTAATTTTGCTCGACCTTTTTCTAAATATACAAGCCATACTTGATTACTGTTTTCTGGATTTTGATCCGCTTCACTTAATAGTGCTATGAGGTCATTGTATGTCTGAGCTCTAACAAGATTTGGGTTTGCAATGATGTTTTGAAGAGCATTTCTAAGGTTTTCATCAGAAAGTCCATTTAAACTATCATAGTAGTCAGCGGCAAAATTTCCTTTTATTTTTCCATAAGTGGGATTGATGGGTGTGCCAAAATCAGCTATCCTAAAATCATTATCAACAATTCTAATCTCTACATTATTATTTAGTGGTAGATAAATGGATGGAAGGGTAGAGAGCCTTAATTTCATGATTTCGTCGCCTTCATCAAGATTGTCATCTATCAGTGTAATGGTAGTTTTGATGGTATTAGATCCTTTGGGAATAGTCAAATTTGTATTTCCTGAATAATCTGCATTGTTAAAGTTGCCATTGATTAAAGTAAAGGAAATGGCGAGATCTTCACCTACCATTTGTTCTGTTGTAAAAACAATTTCTAAAACATCACCTTCATTATAATGTGTTTTTTCGATAATTGATTGGACACCTATCAGGACTGTTCCTGAGCCATCATTCAGACGTCTTGGAGTTGGTACTCCTGAGAAGTAAGTACCATCATTATTTCGCTGTACAGAGTTGGTATTATTTGAATTGCCTTCATTTATTTGTTGTATATTAGGATTGAAAGCTTTAAATATATTGATCATGGATACTGCGTCTGCATCATTGGTGTCATAGAGCAGCACATCTACCAAAGTAGCATCTACAAATGCAAGCGTGCCTTCTATAAAATCTTCAGCATTTCCGCGATAAATGGCTACTGCATCTGCACCGTTTTGTATAACATTGGTAGGTATAATATATTGTGGGAAAGGTACTACAGTGGTGCTACCTATCAATAGTATACCATTAATATCAGTAGTGTACCCATCGAGATCTAGTGCAAGATAGCTCGTGTTACCACCATTGTCTGATCCATTAAAAAAGACAAGAACATATCCATCCAATGGGAAATTGGGAGAAGAAGATAACAGCTCAACAAATTCTTTGTCATCAATACCGGGTGTATCACAGTCTATTTCGTTAATAACTACAGCTTGTCCGTAAGTATTGAATGTAACCCAAAATAGAAAGGTGAAAAATAAAAAACTTCGCATGGTTATAAATGATTAGGGCTGCAAAGATAGTTCAAAATGTGTTGATTTTTGTTAATTAAGGCTAAAAGAAGTTTATAAGATGGCATAAGTAAAAACTTGACAATTTAGTAATTTGAAGCTTTTATTGAAGATTTGTTTGGAATCGCAAAATAAATTAAATCTTAGTAAGCCACATGCTCTAAAATGGAAAAGTAATCCATCCGAATATTTTAAGATTGATACTGGAGTAATATAATTTTCCGCTATAATATTCACATGTGACACCGCCATTTCAAAATATGGAGATGTAACGATTATTAGATAATCTCTTTAATGGCATTGTAATCTCTGATTCTAATACAATAAATACTTCCAAATGGATCATGCTAAAACTGATGACGCCATGGCGTTACTGCTACTATCAGAGTAAATTGTTTTTTACAAGGAACAATAAGCTTAAATACCTTTTACTTTATAGTGATGGTCAGGGTCATCTACCTTGATTATTTTGTCATTCATGTAATCTGCTTCTATCAGGCCATCTCTAAGTTTTACGATTCTGTGTGCGTGGTCTGCAATGTCGGGCTCGTGTGTGACTAGGATGACCGTGTTACCGCTATTATGTATGCGCTCGAAGATGCCCATGATTTCTACAGAAGTCTTAGTATCTAGGTTTCCTGTAGGTTCGTCTGCAAGGATGATGGCAGGATCATTAACTAGTGCTCGGGCTATGGCTACTCTCTGACGCTGTCCACCTGATAATTCATTAGGCTTGTGCATCATTCTGTCAGCGAGACCTACTTTATTCAGTGCATCTTTAGCTTTTTCGTCTCTTTCGGTTTTTGACATTCCTGCATATACGAGTGGAAGTGCCACATTGTCTAAGGCAGACAGCCTCGGCAATAAATTGAACGTCTGGAAGACAAAACCTATCTGTTTGTTTCTCACTTCTGCTAGCTCACCATCTGTCATGCTACTCACATCTATACCGTTCAGAACGTATTGACCGGTAGTAGGACTGTCTAGACATCCTAATATATTCATCAAGGTAGATTTACCTGACCCGGATGGTCCCATCAATGCAACATATTCATTTTTATGGATAGATAGGGTTATAGATTTTAAAGCATTGATGATCTCATCTCCCATTTTGTACATTTTGGAAAGTTGAGCTACATCTATCATTACATCTTTCATGTGTTTATTTTATTTAATTACTTTGATGATAATTATCATCGATAACGAATTGCCTACGTCCATTTTAAATTATTCTATCACTTTTGGCACTGCAAAATATCTTCCTATTGCTTTTGGTGCATTTTTAAGCCCTTCTTCATGACTTAATTGATTGTGCGCTACATCATCTCTCATCACATTAATCGTATCTGTCATATGCCTTAATGGCACGACGCCGTGAGTATCTACTTCTGCAATTTTGCCAAACATACTCACCATGTTCTCTAAATCGACCTTTAACTTATCTTTTTCTGAAGTACTTAGTTTCAGTTTAGATAAGGTTTCGAGTTTGTGTATTAAATGATCATCAATTTCCATGAAAATAAATTGTTTAATAGAACGGTAAAAGTAAGAATTGATAAAGGTAAACACCCAAATTTTTAGACAATATGGACTTTTCACTCGTCAAAATTACAAAAATCATTTCTAATTTGTACTTTTGGACGATTTTTTAGAATAAATAAGTGTTTATTTTCTGATAGAAGACTTTCTTTTTGATATTTGCACTACCTTAAATTTTGAACTGACATAAAATTGTACTCACCATTAGCTGATAATCTATGCCCAAACTTAAACATATAGCCATTGCCGGAAATATTGGAGCCGGAAAAACAACCTTAACAGAACTTCTTTCCAAACATTATGGATGGGAAGTGCAATACGAAGACACAAGTACTAATCCATATTTGAGTGATTTTTATGAAGACATGCACCGTTGGTCATTTAATCTTCAGATTTATTTTCTAAACAGTCGATACCAACAGATTTTAGATATTCGCAAAGGTCTCCATACGGTTATCCAAGATAGAACTATCTACGAAGATGCACACATTTTTGCGCCAAACTTACATGATATGAGTCTAATGTCTACGCGTGATTTTGAAAATTATTATGAGCTATTTAGAATCATGTCATCGCAAGTAGAACCACCTGATTTGTTGATATATTTAAAATCTAGCATACCTAAATTAGTCCAACACATACATACAAGAGGGAGAGATTATGAAGGAAATATGAGTCTCGATTATCTCAAAAAATTGAATGAAAGGTACGAGTCTTGGATAGATACTTATAAAGAAGGTAAGCTGTTAGTTATTAATAATGATAATATCGATTTCAAAAACAATCCTGAGGACCTTGGATTAGTCATAGAGATGGTAGACGCTGAAATAAATGGTTTGTTTTAATGAGTACTTACAACCAAATATCACAATTTATAGCGCGACAAGGTGTCACTCTTGTTGCTGTCTCTAAAACAAAACCGATCGAAGCCATACAGCAAATGTATGATCAGGGTCAGCGTGTATTTGGTGAAAATCGAGTACAAGAAATGGAGGAAAAATATCTAGCACTTCCCAAGGATATTCAATGGCATCTCATCGGTCATCTCCAGAAAAATAAAGTAAAATACATAGCGCCATTTGTCAGTATGATACATTCTGTAGACAGCTTAGAACTATTAGAAATCATTAACAAAGAAGCGGCTAAAACAGATCGAATTATTTCTGTTTTACTTCAGTTTTATATTGCAAAAGAAGACACCAAATTTGGATTGTCAGAAGCAGAAGGATTGGCTTTATTGGATCAATTGGTAGAAAAACCATTGGCCAATATTAAAATATGTGGAGTCATGGGCATGGCTAGTTTTAGTGATGATAAATCATTGGTAAGATCAGAATTCCGAAATTTAAAAAACATATTTAACCAACTCAAAAATAAATATTTTGCTGCTGACGATACATTTAAAGAAGTATCAATGGGTATGTCTGGAGACTATGAACTTGCTATAGAAGAGGGATCTACCATGGTGAGAATAGGTAGTGCATTGTTTGGTAGTAGTTAAGACTATTGGTCATAAAAATAATAGATCTTTTCTTTAAATGAACAAATGTAAAAATTCACAACTGATTAAAATACAATTTGACAGCATCTAGAAATAAAACTGACTTACTTTTTGGGTTTTGAACCTTATTTAAATTAATGATTTCTTGATGATCTTTGCCATAACAACCACTAGCGATATCTATATTCCAATATGCACGGTAATTAGCACTGCCAGACATGATATTTCTACTAAAAATAAATTTTTCCGATGATAATCCCATACCGCTCAAAACGGTGCTCGCTATATCAAAGTGGTTATTGTAGGTAGTATTTTCTTGTCCACTTTCAGACCACGGTTTTGATGGGTCAAATATAATGAAAGGTATTCTGAATCTATTATGATCTTCCATACCTGCCCATCCAGAATGTGTACTGCCATGATCGGAAGTGATGATAAAAATGGTATTGGCAAACCATGGTTTTGATGCAGATTCTTGGAAGAATTGTTTTAAGCTTTGATCGCTATATCGGACAGATGATTTGTATTTTGTAGCTATATCTGAATCTTTAAATTCATTTTGCCACGGTACATCAAATGGTGAATGAGAGCTCATGAGCAAAATGGTAGAAAAGAAGATTTGCTTTTGATTATCAAGTACTTCTATTGCTTTTTTGAGCATGATATGATCTGGTACGCCCCATTCTGTAATATCATCAGAGCTAGGGAAGTTTTGATCACTGATGATCGTGTCAAACCCTTGCGTCACTAAGTAATTGTACAAATTAGAAAAATTGAGATCGCCACCATACACAAATGAACTCTGATATCCCTTCGTTTCTATTTCCCTACAAAGTGATGGATATTTATTGACTTTATCTATTGTATTCGGCATATTCAAACTATGAATGGATGGCATACCACTCAAAATATTCATCAGGCCCTGATCTGTCCGGAATCCTGTAGAAAATGTATTTGTAAATCTTAAACTATATTGACTTAACGAATCAAAAAATGGCGTGACATTGTCTCTACCACCTAGATACTTTGTCATATCTGCTGACCAACCTTCATTGATCAATAACACAATATTTTTGCCTTTGAATAATTGATTTGACGTATCGATTTTTTCTTTTTGTAGCTGATATTCTGTCATGAAATCTTGGATGTCATCTATGGTGTTATGATATGATAGTTCTGTCTTTTTAGTAATTGAATAAATGAAATACCAAATCTTGTTAGTTGCTGCAAAATTACTTCTCATATCTGTAGAGAAAAAAGCATCTGAAGGTGTGACAGGAAGTTTCTGAAGACCTCCACGAATTCCGATCAAACTGGCAGCTAAACATAATAAAACAAATACGGAGGTCTGTAAATAATGTGATTTTACGGGTTCCCACCTTACAAAAAGCTTTGCTATTCTTTTTATGCCAGATATTAATATAAAAAGCCCAATTATAGTCGCCCAAAATGGGATGAAATCTTTACTAGATGCCCACGCTTCATTGGGATGTTTTAAGTATGAGATCGCTCTACTATCTAGTGATGTTCCCCACTCTTTGTAAATGATGACGGACGCATACTCTACGATACAAATGCCTATCCACAGAAAAATATTCAGATATAAAATGATTTTTTTAATCCAGTCTTTTCCAAATATTAAAAACAAAATCCAAGGTATAAAAGAGACTAAAAATATACCACAAATCATCGAGACATCTAATCTAAAACCCGCAATGATAGATTGGGCTTTTTGTGGTACATCATTGTAAAATAAAAACAAAATACGCCACAAATTTATACCTATGACATACAGCGTCAATAATCTAAATTGGAAATAAATGCTATCGAATCTTGATCTTTTACCCATTATTGATGAAAGGTTTTGGAAGCGACATTCATTTTGTTTTGAATCATGTTATTCGTATAGTTTTGGATTACTTTCTTTAGATCAAGATCGCATTTATTGATTTTGTCACTAAATTTAGTGTCTTTTATAAGGTTTTTACGAAGATATTTATCTTGTTTCCAATCATAAAAGCCTACTCCTTTTTCGCCATTCCATTGATAGTAATATTGGTCATCTACATGATGGTAAATACCCATTTTATAGAAAGTGGCAGCATGTGGACAGTCATCAGAAAAAAGATCATGCCCCAGAGAATAATATGGTTTTTGATAACCTAGTTGACCCAAGATAGTTGGCATGATATCCATTTGGTTAGCAATCGTTTCAGATGTTCCTTTTAATGAGTTATCTCCTCTGAAAAATATAATGGGAACTCTGTATTCATCCATTTGTGTCTTCATGACATCTGTATTTGGACCTGTGTGGTCTGCAGTAATTACAAATAATGTATTGGAATACCAAGGTTGTTTTTTAGCTTCATCAAAAAATATTTTCAAACTATAGTCAAGATATCTGATGCAAGGAAAAATGGGATGTCCTTTTTGTTTGTATTTAAGTTCGAATTCTTCAGGTATCTTAAATGGATGATGCGGATTAAGCGTAAAAACAGATGCTACAAATGGCTCTGGAGTTTTACTTAAGTTTTGTGCCATATAACGTAAATAAGGCAAATCCCAAATGCCCCATGCACCATCATGGTCTTCAGGTCTAGGGTAATCTTCTGAAGAATAATACTGATCAAAACCAGCTAATTTTACAAAAGGATGAAAACCCATAGTACCCAATGCCGCACCGTGATAAAAAGCTGATGTGTACCCTTCCGGCTTTAAGGTAGAAGCAATGGAAGTGATATTGTTAGAGCTGTATTTTGAAAAAATAAAGGGTTCATCCTGTAAAGATGGTATAGATGCAAGCACTGCCGGAATACCTTGTATAGACTCTCTTGCATTGGCAAAACCATTGGAGAAAATAAATCCTTCTTTGATTAAAGAATCTAAAAACGGTGTTTTTGCCGTTCCGTTATAGTAACTTAGATATTGTTTTGACAGGCTTTCTACTAGTATGATGACCACATTGAGTTTCTGCGTAGTATCGTTAACGATAGTAGTATTATGTAACCCTGTATCGCAATCAGTTAATTGGCTATCAGTCACATAATTTACTTCTTGCATTGCTTTTTTACCAGCTGTTCTGATCAATGAAAAGGTGGAATTTAGAACTATTGGCGCTAGATCTACTTTTACAGATTCAGAGGCATTTATCACACTCAGCGGTCTTAGCTGCAAACCACCTCGGATTCCAACCAAAATAATTAAGGCTGTAACAATAAAACCACCAAAAAAACCTACACCAGATTTGAAGTTAAATGTAAAAACAGTTTCAACCGAAGTGGCTTTTTTGTAAGCATATGAAAGGCCCATGATCAAGAGACTAAAAAATAACAACATGTACCAATATTCTTGCAAAAAAGTCGGGATCAAACCATATACTTCAGTTCCTTTATCTCCAGTCAAAAATCGAAAAGTATCTGATTGTAATCTTTTCTGAACAAATGGAAAATAAACGATGTCAACACAATTCAATACTAGAAAAAAAATATTGACTGAAAGGAAAAAGTATTTTAAGATGGTATTATGAATTCTGGAAACACGCACAGGAATGGGTAACATGAAAAACAGGAAAAAAATACCATTGGTCAGAAAAATAGCACTCAAATCAAATCTAAGTCCATGCCAAAAAATAGGAAATAAATTATAGACACTTTCTATTTGAAATTCGTCTTTATTGACTAAAATAAAAGCTATCCGAAGTAAGGTGTACATTCCTATCAAAGTAGCTAACAAAATGGTGAAGCTTTTTATTTTTGATAGGAAGAATGCCATTGCCTGAATAATGAGTTACAAAGTAAGCGACAAAGATATAAAAATTAGCAATAAAATAATTTGAACTTAACATTTAGGACATACAGTGCTTTATTTGTGGGTGTAATTACCATACTTTTCACAAATTATCTAGTCAACATGTTGAATATCAGAAATAAATTGAGATTTTTTCTTACCTTTGCCGCCTGAATTAATATATCCATGTCCCAGATAGTAGCCATAGTCGGCAGACCCAACGTAGGAAAATCCACTTTATTCAATAGGTTAATAGGTGAGCGCAAGGCCATCATTGATGATATCAGCGGTGTCACAAGAGACCGTATTTATGGCTTTTCTGATTGGAATGGCAAAAATTTTACTGTCGTAGATACAGGAGGATTTGTCAAAGGATCTGATGATATTTTTGAGGCAGCTATCAGAAGACAAGTGCAAATAGCCATAGAAGAAGCGGCTGCCATCATTTTTTTGGTAGATGTGACCACAGGCATTACAGACCTTGATGAGGAGATCGCTAGAATGTTGCGTAAAAATCCAAAAAGAGTCATTCTCGCTGTCAATAAAGTGGACAATGCCCAAAGACAAATGTTGGCCAATGAATTTTGGTCTTTAGGATTTGATGATACGATCTTTATTTCTTCCATATCAGGAGGCGGTACGGGTGACTTACTCGATGTAGTGGCAGATATTCTTCCTGAAAATGTAAG
Organism: Saprospiraceae bacterium; assembly: GCA_035326365.1. Taxonomy (GTDB): domain Bacteria; phylum Bacteroidota; class Bacteroidia; order Chitinophagales; family Saprospiraceae; genus OLB9. Next base: position 13,422 of record DAOLFJ010000069.1, read on the forward strand.
CGATGAAGCCAATACACAAGATGATACCATCCCGAAAATTGCCATCGTAGGACAGCCGAATGTTGGTAAATCATCACTCACCAATGCATTAATGGGCGAAGAAAGGAATATTGTGACGGATATACCTGGTACGACTCGAGATTCTATATATACGCTATACAATAAGTTTGATAAAGAATTTTACTTAATTGATACTGCCGGTATTAGAAAAAAAGCCAAAGTCCATGAAGACCTTGAGTTTTATTCAGTCATCAGAGCCATCAAGTCGATAGAAGAAGCAGATGTGTGTCTATTGATGTTAGATGCTACCGTAGGATTAGAGTCTCAAGATTTGACCATTTTGGGATTGATCCAAAAAAGAAAAAAAGGATTAGTTATCTTAGTTAATAAATGGGATCTCGTCCAAAAGGAAACCAATACAGCGAGAGATTTTGAGAAAAATCTAAAAGAAAAAATAGCACCTTTTAATGATGTTCCCATTCTTTTCACATCTGTACACGAAAAACAAAGGATCTTCAAAACGATTGAGCTTGCCCTCGAAGTCAATGCCAATAGAATTCAAAAAATCAAAACATCTGTGCTCAATGACGTCATGCTTGAGATCATCGAACGGACGCCACCACCAGCACATAGAGGTAAGTATATCAAGATTAAATATGTGACCCAATTGCCGCTTTATTATCCTGCATTTGTGTTCTACTGTAACTATCCTGACCATGTGAAACCGAGTTACAAGAATTTTCTTGAGAATCAGCTCCGCAAACACTTTAATTTTGCAGGCGTTTCTATCAGTATATTCTTCAGAGAAAAATAAGACGTCATGGGCTGGACAAAAACAAATTTTGAAGGAGTATGGATATTCGAACCTAAGATCTGGAATGATCAAAGAGGTTATTTCATTGAATCTTTTAATGCAGATGGATTACCTGATGAATTAAAATCTATCCAATTTGTGCAAGACAATGAGGCAAAATCTACCCGTGGCGTCTTGCGTGGATTGCATTATCAGATGCCACCATTTGCACAGTCTAAGTTAGTGCGATGTGTCGTAGGAGAAGTATTAGATGTCATTGTGGATGTGAGACCAAATTCAGCTACTTATGGTCAGCATCTATCTGTCATTCTAAATGAGATTAACAAAAAACAACTGTTTGTCCCACATGGATTTGCTCATGGATATGCAGTACTTTCTGACACAGCTATCTTTTCTTATAAATGTGATCAATATTATGCGCCACAACAAGAAGGTGGTTTAAAATATGATGATGCATCCCTTGGTATTAATTGGATATTGCCGCTTAGTGACATGATTGTATCAGATAAGGATCAAAAACTACCAGTTTTTGGAGAACATAAAACATTTGCCTGAATAAAGGACTTTAGACGAAATCGAAGGTGGAGATAGAAAAAATAAAAATAATAGTACTAGGTGCAAATGGTCAGCTAGGTCAAGAGTTTAGATATTTGGCAAGCGAAAATAAAGATATTGATTTTGTTTTTTTCGGAAGAGATGAAGTTGATATCTGCTCGGAAGACGATTTGCAACGTATCATCCTAGAAAATAACCCAAAATTTGTCATCAATTGTGCCGCATATACAGCAGTAGATAAGGCAGAGACAGAAGTAGATCAATGTTTTGCCATCAATAGAGATGCGTGTACCACTATCACAAATGTTTTGAATGGAAAAGATATCAAATTGATACACTTTTCATCAGATTATGTCTACAATAGTTATACTGGATTTCCCATCAAAGAAGACGACAATAAAAATCCACAAAGTGTATATGCAACTTCAAAACTAGAAGGAGAGAATATCATAAGAGCATCAGGCGTACCTACATTAATCATACGTACATCTTGGGTCGTGTCTTCATTCGGACACAACTTTGTCAAAACTATGAAAAAACTCGGTGCAGAACGTGAACAGCTTAATGTGGTCAACGATCAATATGGTGCACCTACGTATGCAAGGCATCTAGCAAAATCAGTCATCGATATCATCATGAAAGTGACTGAAAATCCATCGTTAGATCTCCATTTTAATGATACTTACAACTATGCCAATGAAGGTTTAATCACTTGGTATGACCTAGCCTCACAAGTGATGAAATTAGCAGAATTGCCTTGTAAAGTATCGCCTATTCCCACATCAGCATATCCTACTCCTGCAAGTCGACCATTGTGGAGTGTAATGTCCAAACAAAAGATAAAACACAATTTTGATATTTTAATTCCGCATTGGTACACTGCGGTAAAAGAATGTATGGATGAAAATAATTAGTAAATACTAATTATTCAAAATCCTTAACTTTCCTTAACTTCTTAATGGTTAAAATTATCACATCATGGATGGGAAGTTACAACATCGAAAATAGCTTTTTTGAAGATCAAAATAGTCTGAAAGTTGCGGCTAGAAGCCGATAGATACTGAATCGTAATGTGGACGCTACGACTATCGAACTATGCCATTAACTGATAGACGATAAACGATCCAACATAAGCAAGCACTGACATAAAAATAAACTGAATGATGGGCCATTTCCAAGTATTAGTTTCACGTTTTACAATGGCGAGCGTACTCATACATTGCATGGCAAAAACATAGAATACCAATAATGATAGTGATGTAGCAGGATTATAAACATTGATTTCAGTGCCGGGACGTTTTTCTGAAGCCATTTTTTGTCTTAATGTTTGCTCATCGTTGTCACTTCCTATACTATATATCGTAGCCATAGTACCTACGAATACTTCACGTGCTGCAAATGATGTCAAAATGGCAATGCCCATTTTCCAATCAAAACCAAGTGGTTTGATAGCTGGTTCGATCCATTGACCTAGATGACCGATGTAGGAAGCTTCGATTCTGTGGGAAGCTATGAGATTGTCTTTGTCTTGTTCAGATAGATTTTTTTCAATACTTATGTTTTGGGCATTTGATGTGGCTACTTCCATATCATTACCAGGACCATAACTAGCTAGGAACCATAAAGCTATAGATATCAAAACGATGATTTTGCCAGCTTCTACTACAAATGATGTTACTTTTTCTTTTACCGTAAGGAAGACATTTTTCCATAGTGGTGGCTTATAATTAGGTAGTTCGATCATTAAGAAGGAGTTGTTTTCAGATTTTAAAATGGCTTTAAAAACCGATGCAGAAACCAAAGCCCCTACAATGCCTAATAAATAAAGTCCCATAAATACGAGTCCTTGCATATTAAAAATACCAAGTACATCAGTATCTGTAACTACAAATCCCACAAGTACTGCATAGACTGGTAACCTAGCAGAACAACTAATCAAAGGACTCACCAAAATGGTAATAAGTCTTTCTTTAGGATCACTTATCGTACGAGTAGACATGATCGCTGGAATGGCACATGCACCACTAGAAATAAGGGCCACCATACTCCGACCGTTCATACCAAATTTGCGCATGACGATATCAAACATATAAACGGCTCTACTCATATAACCGGACTCTTCGAGTAAAGAAATGAGTAAAAATAATACTGCTATTTGTGGTACAAAAACCAAAACACCACCAAGTCCTGCCAATAAACCATTGACCAATAAATCTGTCCACCATCCTGCTGGAAGGCTATTTGTCAGTAGATTACCAATTTCAGCAAATCCTGTTTCTATAAGATCCATTGGTACAGAAGACCATGAATATATGGATTGAAACATAAGGAACATGATGGCAAAAAATATGATCGGACCCCAAAATCTATGGGTAATGACATCATCAATGTTATCTGTAAAAGATTTTTTTTCCCTTTTAGCAACTTTGATTGTTTCTCTGACAACTGGTGCAAAGTGGTTATAACGATCCATAGTCTCACGGACTTGTAGATTCAGGTCATTAAAAGCGGACTGCTCGGTGATCGTTTTTATTTTGTTTTTTTGGTCTTCGTCTAAGTGATTTAGCCATTTATAATGATGAGCGATTACCTTTGCAGTATAAAGACTTGTAGTTGATAAGTTTTTCTGAATCCTTGACGCAACAAAATTTTCTACATCTGTAAAAACATATTTAATTGGAATTTCTTGACCTTTTATTTGCTGTGAAGCGACGGAAATTTCGTGGGTAAGGCTATCTAAATGCTCGTTATTTCTTACTGAAACTGGAATTACTTTGACTCCAAGATATTTTTCAAGTGGTTTTATGTCCAATATATCTCCTTGCTCAGAAATCAGGTCGATCATATTGAGCACAAAAATC
>DAOLFJ010000070.1:0-17611 GCA_035326365.1 Saprospiraceae bacterium
TACATAATAATAATCTTAATATGAGCATTTTAATTAAAATGCAAATCTAAAGGCGTGAGATGATTAGACCTTATCATATTATCTGAATTTCATACAAAAGTAAGGGTATTTCAGTATAATAAATTGTTTGTTAAGGCGTACATATATTAAATTAACTTAAAATTAACTTCAATTAACAAAGTAGGTTAAAATAGCATTATAATAGGAAAAAATTGTGGTAGAATGTTCGTTTGAAATGCCCTTACCTTTGTGGTGTTAATTTGAATCAATAATCTTTTAAACTTTTTCAAACATGAAAACTCAAATTTTTGTAATTTTATTATCGATCTTTTCATCAGCAATTTTTGCCGGAAGTAATCCCTCAGTACTTGTAGAAAGAGCGAAAACACTTGTAATCAACACTTCAAACTGGAAATCAGAAAAAGTGAATGTACAAATCAAAGAAGCATCAGGTACCATCATTATGGATGAAGTTGTTTCTAATCTTAAGAATTCAAGAAGTTACAATCTTAAAAACCTTCCAAGTGGCTCATACACGGTAGAAGTTTCTAATGATCTGAAACTTACGATTCAGTCATTCGAAATAGAAGGCAATTTTATTAAAACTTCTAATGATATTGCAACCATCTACAAACCTGTAGTTAACTGGAGTGATAATCAATTGGATATCAACTTGTTGACTCTAGGTGCAAAAGTAGATTTGAATATCACAGATGCTAACAACAATACTATTTTCGTAAAGAAATTTGATACACCTACTGTTCACAAAAGATATGATTTTTCTAAATTGGAGTCAGGAACATATGCTGTGAATATATTTTTCGGTGGTAGATCATTCAGCAAAACTTTTACAAAATAATATTATCTCATCGAAGATGCCAATAGTTAAGCGTGTTAATAAGAACTTTTGGTTGTCATGTCGAGATATACATTGTTTTTCTATCACAACAGCATATTTTACAGATAGAGTTTCTTTGATCAGTATAGGGTAAAAACGATCAAAGACATTCCATAGGAATAAAATGTGGCTTTAATGATTTTTAAAGGTCATCACAAATAGATGTGATGGCCTTTTTTATTATCTAAATACTTAAACCCATATAAGTCATTAAAAAATCTATTATAAACCAAAATGCCTTCAAAATCAATTCTTTACATTGCATTTGATTCGTCTAATTGTTTACACTATACTTCCTCACCAAAAGCCTTTATTTTATTGGCCTTTTGACTTTCATGATGAAGATCTAATAACCTATTTGGGTTAAAATAAAAAACTGATAAGGTTTTATGGAAAGATATTCATCATCACGTCCAATCACAATTTTTTCCCCACTCCACAAATCTGTCAATGTGATTCCTTCAGTAAGACCTTGCTCTTTAAAAATATAATAAGTCAAAAAAGTATTTTGTCCATAATAATTAAATAAACAATAATAACTTTGACTTTTATCATATCTCACGTATCCGACTACATGAATATTATGACAAGACATCCATCGTATATTATTATGATCTCCGAAAGTTTTATAGCTTTTGCGAATATTTATTATTTTTTTTGTATTCTCAAACACCATATATTCTAGTGTCTCTTTCGTTTTTCTTTTTTCGTTTTTTGACCAATCAATTAGGGGTCTATGCATCCATCTATTGTCATAATCCTTACCAGGATCATTGAGATATGTATAGTCATTTGTATACCCAATTTCATCTCCATAATAAAGCATAGGTAATCCACCTAGAAGGATACTTTGAGCTTGCATTAAGGCAATTTTATTTAGAGATTCTTTTATTATTTGTTGCAGATTATGATTTATTCCATACTCTAATCCACAGAGCGATGCTAATGTTCCGCTTATACGAGCATCATTTGTTTTTGGGTTTACACCAAAAAGGGCTCCTTTTGCCACAGAACCTCTATAATTACCAGCATAGTAATCTTTAATAAATGTGCGATGAGAATATGGATTATACCCAGCACTTTGTATCATACTGTCATCATATCCTAAACCTATATCATCATGACATCTAGTATAGGTAATCCAAGTAGCTCCATAGGGTTTTTTGAGTATTTCCGACTGTGCTGACAGCATTACTCTAGTATCACCTGTTGCTAATGCGTCCCACTGCAAAGCCATCTGTGTGGCGTTGTAAGCAACATCACACTCTCTGCCTGTAAATCTTCCAGTACCAAAATATTTCATAATCTCTTTTGGTGCAACAATTGCTTCTCCTAAAAGAGCCATACCAGGAGCAGATACTTGAACACAATGCTTTATCAATTGTAATAAAACGTGTGCTTCAGGTAAGTTTTGACTAGTGGTGCCTAGACTTTTCCATATAAATGCGGGAGCGTCAATACGCAAAACATCAACACCCAGATTGGCATAAAAAAATATAGTATCCAACATTTCAATAAAAACAGCTGGATTTGTATAATTAAGATCCCATTGGTAGCTATTAAAAACAGTCATGACCCACTTTTTTGATTCCTCTAAGTAGGTAAAACTTCCTGGAGAGCTATCTGGAAATATATCTGGCATTGTGCGCTCAAACGCATCCGGCAATTCTCTATTGTCATACATATAGAAATAATCCTGATAAGCTTTATCCCCTTCTGCAGCTTTCTTTGCCCATACATGTTCTTGAGATGTATGGTTCAAAACGATATCTAGCATTAAGTACATACCTTTGGACTTCATAGTATGTTCTAGCGATCTAAGGTCATCAATCGTTCCAAATCTAGAAGCAACACTTCTAAAATCAGAAACAGCATAGCCTCCATCACTAGCTCCTTCAGGACTTTCCATCACAGGCATTAAATGCAAAAAAATTACACCTAACTCCTGAAAATAATCAAGTTTCTGCTCTAAATCCTTTAATGTACCACAAAATCTATCCACATACAAACTCATGCCCACAATGTCATTAGATAGATACCATATATCACCTGACTCTTTGTCGATATCCAATTTCTTTAATGCAATAGACCTTTGGTCATAGGCATTATTAATAGTGGACAATAATTTATCGTACCATTTTTCTACGTCACCATGATTACCATAAATCTGATAAAAAAGGTCATGGATTGTAGTAATATTGGCAGAATATCTCATCAAAAATGATGTATCCAAACTTCCATCTGTAATATTGATGTCTTTTAGTTTTTGTCCTAAGTGTCGATGGATGTCTTTAGTGTACATGCGTTAATGATGGGAAATTGGTTATTTGGAAAGATAAAAGTTGGTCGTATAATAGGACCATTGCAATGATTAAAGTAAGCTCTTGACCTTATCGCTCAATGTTTTCTGGCTATGACCCGGATTCTCAAATCGTCCTACTTCTACATTATTTTTAAAAATCAAAATAGTCGGGAAACCCAATACGCCATATTCTGTAACAACATCTTTTACTTTCTCATAATCCACTTGCCCAAATTTAACATCTTTAAGTTCACTTTCTGTTGTCAATCCTTCTACAGCAGGTCGCTGATCTTTACATTTCGGACACCAAGTAGCGTGAAAAAATACAACTGAAACGCCTGAGTTAATAGTCGTTTGAAATTGAGATTTACTAGTGATATCAACTAATGAACCATTTCCAGTATCCTCGTCTTTACCGCATGAACTCAATACCAAAAAAACACAAATGTATAAAAGAACTCTACCCATGATAAATGTTTTTTATTTATGAATGACAAAGTTAAAAAACAATATCTTTTTTCCTAAACTCTTTGTGAATTTTTAGTACGGCACATCCCAATAGGGGTTACGTTTGCCTTCTACACTGAGTTTGATGTGTTTCATCTTTTTTTCATTGTAATCTTTATAGGTTGTTGCCTTTCCTTTCATTTTTTTAGGGATGGGCAGTACAAGTGGCATTTCTGATAGCTCAACTTTTGTTGCCACTATATTCACATCGTCTATATTCATATCTAATGCAAGAATCATCCCAGGCAATCCTGAAAATCCTTCTGGACCACCACGAAAAGGTATCTTATCAGTAAACCAAGCTTCTACCACGATATTATTAACAGTGTCTCTTGTTTCTGCTTTCATGCAGACATAACCAGCCACATCTTTTAGTTCATTCAGGATTTTCCATTTGTATCTCGGCATATCGTCTTCTATTAGATATTTTTTGCCTAATAAAAACCTGATATCTTTTGTTGACTTTGCACTATGATTTCTCAATATAATATCTGGGTCATCACTCCAATTGTAGCCGAAATTTTCATCACTTTCTTTTTCTAGATATATACTCATACTGTCTGCATAAGTAAGTATATAACCTTGACCTTTGTTTGTATCTTTTCCCCAAACAAGCATCGTCCTATCTTTTTCTTCTTGTGACAGATAAGGCAGTTTTTTGATAATATTAAGCCAATTAACCTTTCGATTAAAAGTAATTTTTCCTGATTGGCTGTGCAAATTGCCAGAGATGATACAGACTGCAAGTATTAACCAAATTTTATTTCTCATTGCTTATTTTTAAATTTTAATACCAATAATTATTTCTTTCCACACTTGTTTTCATACCTTTAATATTATATGAAAAAGAGAGCATTCCATATCTTGCTAATGATGGTGTCCGTGAATCAAACACTCTAGAAGGAGACGTGTTCTGGGAAATGAGCACGTTTTTATTAAAGGCATCATACAACGAAAGTCTTAGCTCGCCTCTGTTTCCTTTGAGAAATTGTTTGTAAATCGACATATTTAGGATAGGAATTTCTTGGGCTATCCCGAATCTTTCATTGGTAAATATAGAATAAGCTAAGCTTGAATTCCAAAACCATCCTTTGCCTAGTTTTGTGTTAAACTCTACATTATAATTGTTTCTGATGATGTTTTGATCTTGGGTTTTATCGATATCGTAAGCAGTATTACTAGTATAAAGATTTGCCGAGAGATAGATGGCAACGCCGTCTACTGGAGTAATGTCCAAATTAATATTCCCACGTTTTCCTCTAGTATCTGTTGTATTCAATACCTCATTTACCAATGCGAAACTTTTGCTTCCTGTGTAAGCAGCACTTAACCTTGCTTTGAGTTTATTTCTTATGATAGGAAAGCTAACTCCAGCATTTGACCAAAACTGATTGCCACCTGAATAATTAATAGGCTTAGATGATGTGACTAAATTTTCATCAACATTTTGTTTGTAAATAACTTGGTCTTCAAAATATGAATAACTCAAATTTAGATTGGCTCTGATCCCGCTTGATGGCCAAGAATGGCTTATATAAGTGCCAATATCATGAGACCTAGATGGTAAAAGATCTGGATTACCTTCTATGATGTATAAAGGATTGGTGTAATCCACAACTGGTAATAAGTTTTCGATAGTAGGTTCTTCAACATTGAGTGAATAATCTGCACTCATCCATGTATTCCTACTGATATTGGCGTTTATATCGACATATGGTATAAATACATCAAAAGAATTGTCAACTTTACCACTAAATAGATCAGCTTGTGGAGATCTGTAAGTGCCATTTAAGTCGAAAACTTGTTGTGCTGCACCGACAGTGACATTGATGATTTTGGGTGAAAAAGTCAATGATGTACCTAAACGATGGTTTTGAATTTGGTTTTCGTATATTCTACTCAAAAAGTTATTGGTCACTCGATTTTGATTTTCTTCATCATTCACTATACGCTGACCATCTTCATTTCTCGAACTAAAATTATAAAATACTTTCAAAAAAAACTTCTTGCTTAACGGTTCACTAATTAGGGCATTTGCCTTAAGCACGTATTTATTTAAGTCATCTATGTTATATTGTCTAAGAAAAGCTAAGCTATCTAATTCTCCTGAAGATGAAAGAAATGTATTGGTAGAAAAACGGGTTTGATTGTCAGTCACATCAGTACTCAAATATGAAAAATTAGCTCCGATAGCTCTTCCTGCCTTTTTAAATTTTTTACGAAGTAACATCGAAGCATTGATCAATTGACCTTCAAGTTCTGATCCATTATTGAATTCGGACGTACTAGTCAATTGGTTGGCATCTCTTTTTATTGATAATGATCCACTTTGTGTATTTGTGTTATTAACAAAAGCGAGATCCGAAGTAGCTATTACGGTAAATAAACTGTCTATATCATGTTCGACAACAAACTCTGCTCTATGGTTGGTATTTTTTCTATCGTCAAGTTCATATCTACCATTGTCTAGAGAAAAATCCGGCAAGAATGTTCGAGAATTTGAAAACGTTTCTTTTACATTACCTGTATTTTGATAAAAATATCTGGATGCAACTCTATTCTTTTTGTGATCATAATTATAATTGGCTCCACCTAGTAGATTAGTTGGAAAACCACCATTATTGCCAGAGAAAAAAGATTGACTCACTTTATTTTCCAGACCTGAGCCTCCGCCACCACCGCCAAACCATCTATTGCCACCACCAAATCCATAGTCATAGTCATTATTATTTCCCCATGCATTTGCTCCCATAAAATCTTGATAATCATCCCAAGACAATCCATTTCTCCCAGTATTATTGGCTACACCAACCAGAGAAAATTGATTTTTTGAGTCAAATTTATTATAATTTCCTTTTAACTCGCCGCGAGACTCCACGCCTCCACCAGCTGTCACCTTTCCGAAACCACCTTTTTTGAACTCTTCCTTTAGTTCTATATTCATGGTTTTTTCTTCCGAGGCAGAAGATTTACCGGTTAAAAGTGCTTCTTCATTTTTTTTATCGAACACTTGGACTTTTGATACACCTTCGGCAGGAAGATTTTTTATAGCAAATTTTGGGTCATCACTAAAAAATGTTTTTCCATCTACCGTAAGCTTGCTAACCCCTTTACCATCTGCCTCTATAGATCCATCTTGTCCGACTTCTAAACCTGGTAATCGACGTAAAAGGTCTTCCAATGTTGAACCTTCAGGTACTTTGAACTGGCTTGCATCATATTCTACTGTATCACCACGCAAACGCAATGGTGCCTTTGCTTCTTTGATGACGATTTCCATTAGTTCTTTGCCGATTTCTTCCATTTTTAAGATCCCCATATCTATGTTTCCATTAGTATGCTTTACAGGAATGGTTTGTGGAAAATACCCCAAATAACTGGTCTTAATTATACATTGTTGATCTCTCACACCTTTAAATTCAAATATACCTTTTGCATCTGTTTGAGTATAATCCACCAATACAGAATCCATATCTAAAAGCATAACTGTCGCTGCTATGAGCGGTTCGTTTAGCGTGTCTTGAATGGTACCTTTAATATTATACTTTTGTGCAAATAATGATACATTTGCCATCATAATTAATAAAAAAACAAGTTTTTTCATAGTATTGTATTGATTTTATTGTTTAATATGAAATTTTAAAGTTCGTTTGATGGTGGAAAAGTAGAATAAAATACAATTTGAAGTATAATTTTACATTATTTTAACAAAACTTTAAAAAAAATAAGTTTACCAAAAAAGTACAGATGAAGAAAACGTCGACATATTTTAGTCATCTATCTAATTTATACAATTCTTGAAATGAGCATGAACCATCTTTGCGGCACACAAACCTTGATGATTATTTTCATGCGAATTCCATCCCGCTAGTTACGCGGGACGAGTTATGACATTTTAAAATAAAATAAAAATAAACAGATGAAATTAATAGACTTACTTTCGTGTTATAAGATCATAAACCTTTTGCAACCAATGATTAAAAATAATCTTTTTCAGTTTATCTACCATCATATACACAAACTGGGGATAAAACTTATTTATTCTGTTCTGTTAATGTTTTATGCCTACCAATCAGAAGATACACCACCATGGGCAAAAAGAATCATCACAGGTGCGATCGCATATCTTTTATTACCAATAGATGGATTGCCAGATCTAACACCTTTTATTGGATTTACAGATGATTTGGGTGTTATTAGTTTTGGACTAGTAAGCATCGCTTGTTACATAGATGCGGAAGTAAGAGCAAAAGCAAAACTTAAGTTATCTTCATTCTTTAAAAATATAGATGAGTCTGTCATCCAAAGTGTAGATCAAACATTGTAAAAAATATTATTTGAAGTCTAAGAGTTGAATTTTAAAAGCTAATGTTGCATTAGGACGAATCCCTCTAGGTGGATTGCCCCCAAAGCCAAGGCCAGGCGGTACAATGATAGTACCCGATCCACTACGTCCAAATTTTGTCATACCTATTCTAAGCCCTTCGAGCAAGGCGCTCATATTAATAGTAGCGGGATTTACACTTGTATTGTTGTCAAAAATGGTCCCATCTAGATACTCGCCCACTACTGTAAATGTAACTGATTTTGTAGAATCAATCTTTGGCTTTTCAAGACTTCCTTCATTTATTACGCATACTAGTACACCAGATAAAGTATCCGTAATAGTAAGTTTGTTAGCTTCTATGTATGTCAGAATATCATCAGTACTATCATCTGAACTACTTGTACATGACAAATAAAAGATACTCAATAAAATGAGAAGGTATGGTGGAAATTTCATTATGATCTAAAAGTTATGGACTTCTACATCAAATCCTAACACTGCACTAGCTCTACCAGGAGTAGAAGATTTACCATAAGCAAATTTAGATGGTATAAACAGTTTTCCTTTGCCACCACGACCAAACTTAGGTATACCTTTTTGCCAGCCCTGGATTACATTGGCAAGCGGGAAGGATACATTACTTCCTGAGTCAAATACTACACCGTCAAGGAAATATCCTTTATACGTTGCTACGACAGTGTTTGTAATTTTTGGCTTTTCGGCACTCCCTTCATTTTCTATAATATAAAATATTCCTTCTGGCGTTTTTTCGGCTGTAAGATTATTAGCAATTAAATAGTCTTCAATTAGCTTGGTGTCTACAGCAAATTGCTCTTCAGTAGTTAAATCAAAACCAATGACTTCTATATCAAATATTAATACTGCATTAGCTCTACCAGGTCTAGAAGATGCACCATAGCCAAATTTAGAAGGGATTAATAACTTTCCTTTACCACCACGACCGAACTTAGGAATCCCTTTTTGCCATCCCTGTATAGTGTTAAATAGTTCAAACGAAGCATTAGTTCCTGAATCAAATACAGTACTATCTAGAAAATATCCTTTGTAAGTAGCGTTTACAGTACTAGTGACTACGGGCTTCTCGGCTCCACCTGGATTTTCTATGATATAATAGAGACCATCAGGTGTTCTTTCAGCCGTAAGATTATTGGTTTTAAGATAATCTTGTATCAATTTTTCGTCTATCGCAAATTGCTCTTCTACTGACAACTCTTCATCACCACATGAAAGAAACATAAAAACTAGACTAAACAACAAAACTAAACTTCTCATAAATCACAAAATTTCTGCAAAGATGGTACACAAAACTACATTTATCCAATATTATTTGTAAAGAATTACAAAATTATTGGTTTCTGGCTTCTTTCAGACTACATTCTAAAAATTCAAGATAACCAGCAATACCTTCCACAAATGGCCTAGGTTTACTAATTACTTTTTGTTCATTAGTAGTCATGACGTAAAGTGGCTGTGAATTCTGTTCAAAATTTACAATCTGAAAATCAGCCCATTTATTACCCACATTTCTAAGTTTGGCGTCTGTATTTATTGAAGTGTACACTGGGGACAATTTTTTGTCTTCATCTACATAAAGCGAAATCAATACGACTGAATCATTCAATATTTTTTTGACCCTTTCATCTACCCAGATCAGCTCTTCCGTTTTGCGACAATTGACACAACCATGGCCCGTAAAATCCAACATTGCTGGTTTGCCTACTTCCTTAGCATAACTCATGCCTTCGAAGTAGTCTTTAAAGCAATTGATATTATTTGCACATTTGCTATATGAAGGATATTTTGTCTTTATAGATGCATCTACGTCTTGCGGTGTAATGAAAAAATTGTAATGTGCAGGTGGCGCTAATCCACTCATCAATGATAATGAACTATAGACATTTGTTTTATCATTAATCCTGAATCCTGACGCTAAATAAATTACCGAAATACCTGCAAGTAGTGCAAATGACATTCTCACAGGAGATAATTTTTTTATTGGGCTTTCATGTGGGAATTTTATAAAACCGAATAAATACAATGTCATTCCTGCGAATATTAAGACCCATAATCCCATGAATAATTCATATTTTAGGAATCCCCATCCATTGGTCATATCGGCTACAGACAAAAATTTGAGTGCAAGCGCTAATTCCAAAAATCCCAATACAACCTTTACAGAATTCATCCAACTTCCAGATTTCGGTAAAGTATTAAGCCAAGCTGGGAACGCTGCAAAAAGTCCGAAAGGCAAAGCTAATGCGAAAGAAAATCCAAACATAACTAAGAATGGTCCTAAATATTCTCCTTTGGTTGCCGCTTGTACAATAGCCGTCCCGATAATAGGACCAGTACATGAAAATGAAACTAACGCAAGCGTAAACGCCATAAAAAATATTCCTATCAATCCGCCTTTGTCAGCCATTCTATCGCTACCTGTACTCCAACTACTAGGAAGAGTGATTTCATAAAACCCAAAAAATGAAAATGCAAATGCTATAAATATTACAAAAAACAATGTATTCGCTATCCAATTTGTAGATAATCTATTTAGTGCTTCAGGTCCTACAAAAATAGTAATCAACAAACCAATCAATAAGTAAATGACTATTATCGAAGCCCCATAAATCAGGCCATTGACCCATCCTTTTCTTTTAGTATCTTTTGTAAAGAAACTAATAGTGATAGGCAACATTGGGAACACGCACGGTGTAAGCAATGCTAGTAATCCGCCGATAAAGCCAAATAGAAAAGTCCAAAAAAGGCCTTCTTTTTGTTCTTCCACACCTCCGCAAGTTGATAAAGGACTTTTGAAAGTTTCTTTTAGTGAAGTTATTTTTTGATCTATTTTATCACCAACTATTATTGCGCCTATAGAATTTGATGCAATAGTACTTCCTATCGTGTCCGACGATGCAACAACATTGGATGTAGTGTCCGAAGGTGTTGGAATTACAGCAGTCTCATCTGTTGTCGGAGTACCATCCTTTGCATCAGCAGAAGTACCAGATTTTGGTAATTTAAAGGAAAAATCTACGTCTGACGGCGGTAAACACTTTTCATGGTCACAGGCCATAAAATTGACATAGCCCTTTATTGGTTTTGAAGCGTCTTTGACTTTTATTTTTTGCTCTATTACAAATGGTTTGTCAGCTAAAAATTTAACTACATTCACACCAAAGTAAGCATCCATTCCTTCTTTTTTTGCTCCTTTTTCTGATGCCTTACCAACGAGTTCGATACCTGACATCTCTTCATAATTGATGCTCGTAGGTACTGGTCCATCTTCTGAAGTAAACTGTGAATACACTGTCCACCCTTTATCAATAGTAGCCGTGTACTTCAGTTTGAATTCTGTATCATTGATTTTTTCAACATCAAACTTCCACTTTACTGGAGTTAATATTTGTGCAAAACTTGCACTAGCCAAAAATAAAAGCAACAAACTAAAGGTAAAAAGACGTTTCATTTCTCTTGGATATATTAGGATTGACAAAAATTAATAGATTAGTATTTAAGGTCAAAAGTGACATCAGTCGGTGGCAAACATTTTTCACCATCACACGTCATGTAAGTGACATAGCCCGATAGGGACTCACCCTTCTTGATTGGAAATATTTTGGTAAAAACTGCTTTTTCTTTAAATTTGATTACTTCTACATCAAACATGCTATCGAATTCTTTGACTGCTTTTGATTTTTCATCAAATTTCATTTCAATATTATTTACCACAAAAGATGTAGGAATGGGACCATTATCGTCTGTAAATTGCGAATACAAAACCCACGTCTTTTGGATAGATGCCGTAGCTATCAGTTCAATATTATGATCGTCAACTTTTCGTGTCTCAAATGTCCAAGTCACTGGACTGCCCTTTTCGCCAAAAAAATTAAATAATGAGAATATGGTGGAAAATATAATTGATAAATACATTTATGACAGATTATAACCGATTGAATAAATAAAAATCTAAATTAGATTGCAAAAGTAACCATTTATTTACTTCTTAACTTTCCATGAATATCGCTTTAATAAAAGATTAACGCCACGTTATGTAATTATTTTAAAAGTTAATCAATTTAAACTGCGTGATAAAAATCAATGCAATGACAAAAATATGAACAAGCTCATTAAATATAATCCGCTTAGAATCACTTAAATAAATCCCTATTAATATCGATAAAGGTAATGAAAGAGACATCAAATGATATGTACTATTTGTCTTGAATATGAAAAATGACACTAAAGTAAATAGCATAAACCAATAAACAATATCAATTTTTTTCTGACTTTGAATACTTTTTTTGCTTGTAAACGAAGGATAATTGAAAACAGCAAAAGCTACGCACAAAAATAAGAATATTACTGATATATAGAATATAAGCAGGATATCACTATTCAAAACAGGAAATCTAAAGAATATCTCTTTGACAAAATCTAAATCAGCAAACTTTATATCATTCCAATATTTATAAGTAAACAGAAAAAAGTATGGCAAAGAAACTCCAATAAAAAACTGAAATTTCTCTAATATTTTGAAAGATCTCAGGAGTAACAATGCAATTATGCCGAATAAAATAAAAGCAAAATAGGGAGTATATATAGCTGAAGCGACACCTATAAAAAATCCTGTATTGAATATGTAGACTGTTGCATTTGGAAGTTTGTAAGTATTAAGCAAATTTGCTAATGCTACTATAATAAAGGTATTTGCTATAAGAATAGGAGAAAGTAAGTTATTACCAGATATAATGGATACAAATAAAATATAAAGTAGGCCTGCAAATAAGGTAATTTCCTTAGATATCCTGTTTTTGATAAATATCTGATTAATTAATAATACCTGAATAAAAATCAGAATGTTTGCTATTATGTTTTGAATCAATGCGTTAGGAAGATATTCAAATAGCAAATCCATAAGAATACTCTCGGCTTGATGCGGTTTATATCCTACAGGGTTTAATATTGTATTTAAACGCAATATAAAGATATATGGCAGTAGCAATATATTATTTATGAAGAGATTTTTTCTGAATATTTCCAGCAAATCAAAAAAATTATTATTTATCTAAATCAGAGAAGTCATACTAAATACAAGTAAAATCAAAAATCTTACTATTTAATTTTTCTTGTTGTAAATATAAACAACTTTTATACCATGTGGCAAATTTACAATTTAATTTATCAATGTTTCTAAAATATCATGATAAAATAAATGGATGAAAAAGAATAGCCGATCAAGGGAAAAGATTAGAAGGGGAAATATAGTTTTGGAGTAAAATAAAAATCCCTTGATAATATATTAATTATCAAGGGATTATGTTGACCCACTAGGACTCGAACCTAGAATGACGGTACCAAAAACCGGAGTGTTACCATTACACCATGGGTCAATGCTTCGTTAGCGGGTGCAAAGTTATAACTATTTGATGGAAATGTAAACAAATTTTTAAATTTTTTTTTTCAAATAATGTACCTTTGTGGACTTTTAAAAAGGAAATAACACATAATGATCGCCTGGAAGTCATTTTTTTCATCAAAAACGAGGTCAATTCTATTCTCAATACTTGCAATTTCATGCCTGAGTCTTGTATTTGTATTTACTCGTTTTATGGAATGGAATGAAACAAGATCAGGTATGTTATTTAATGATCCCATATTAAAATTGTTTAATCCCATAGACCTGAGTACGGTTATAAGTATGTTTACATTGGTTCCTATATTTTTAGGACTTATCTATATTTTTAGAAAACCGACTACTACCGTTTATTTTTTTATTGCAGCTATTGTTATTTGTTGTTTCAGAGCACTTACACTTTATCTGCTACCCCTAGAACCACCTGTTGATATCATTCCACTAACAGATCCTGTCATCGAAACACTTTTTTATGGAGGCCACGTCCTATTAAAGGATTTGTTTTTCTCTGGACACACAGCAAATCTAATCCTTATTGGACTAATTGTGGAGCAAAGACGGATAAAAAACTTATTATTTATCTCTGGCTTTTTGGTAGGTTCGATGGTTATGATACAGCATGTGCATTATTCAATTGATGTACTTGCAGCGCCGTTCTTTTCATTTGTCACTTACCGTATTAGTATTTGGGTAGGAAATGGTTTATTTATAAAGGATTTCAGCATAGAAAAAGCTTAAGCCCAAACCTTACATCCTTCTGTACAATTGGTGCAAATATCAATCTGATCTCTGCCTTTTAATATTGATGTTCTAAAAGCTTGATAACTTTCTCCTTTCCACACTTCTCTAAACTTAAATTGCTTGAGATCACCTAGTCTATGCGTAGCATCTTTGTCAAAACAACACGGTACGACCAATCCGTCCCATGTAATGACACAAGCATGCCAAAGCTTCCAACAATGGTTAAGCAGT
This sequence comes from Saprospiraceae bacterium, assembly GCA_035326365.1. Taxonomy (GTDB): domain Bacteria; phylum Bacteroidota; class Bacteroidia; order Chitinophagales; family Saprospiraceae; genus OLB9. The sequence goes on from DAOLFJ010000070.1 coordinate 14,441, forward strand.
TCGTTTTTAACCATATATGTTCCGTCTTCTTTCTGTTTGTAACGAGAATACTTATCAATGGTAGGAATGAGTTCATTTCCTTGTTCGTAATCATAAACTTGCGCCGTTTTTAGTTTTACTTCATCTACACCGATTTCTTTGGCAAGTTTATAAATTTCTGGGATCTGATGTTCATTAGGTTTTACCACCAAAAACTGAAATATGATGTGTGGAGTGCTGGATTTGAGTTCCTTTTTCCACTTTACCACATTGCGAGCACCTTGGAGTACTGTTTCCAATTTGCCTTCTTTCCTATAGTTTTCGTACACTTCTTGTGTAGTGCCGTCCACAGATATAATCATTCTATCAAGTCCAGATTCTATGGTTTTACGAGCATTTTCATCATTCAAAAAATGTCCATTGGTCGATGTAATGGTGTAGATACCTTTGTCGGAAGCATATTTTACCATCTCAAGAAATTTGGGATTAATGTATGGTTCGCCTTGGAAATAAAAGATCAGGTAAATCAAATCTTTATATAAGTCATCAATTGTTGATCTGAAAAAATCTTCCTTGAGATTGCCCGTTTCACGGCTGAAAATCCTTAATCCTGAAGGACATTCTGGACATCGAAGATTACAAGCAGTCGTAGGCTCGATGGATATTGTCATGGGCAATCCCCATTGAATAGGTTTGCGCAGCCACTTCGTCAAATAAAATGATATAATCAATCCAAAAGCATTAACAGCACGACGGATAGTCATTTTTTTTGCAAAACCGAGTACGTCTTTTATATAAATGCTCATCAGTGATGTTGAAATATTCGGTGTAAAAGTAAGGTGTATTATCTAGAAAGTCAGCTAGAATGTCCAGAAAGTGTGTTTATCTTAAGGAATAAACATGAATTTCTATTCAAAATGACTAATTTTGCGCCATGTTAGCATGGATAAAAAACATATTTACACCAAATAAAATTGTAATAGATCAGATGAAGTTTCTTATTGTAGGATTAGGAAATATTGGCTCAGAATATGCAAATACAAGGCACAATATAGGATTTGATGTTGTGGATTACCTAGCTAAGGATGCTGGAGCTTCATTTTCACAAAACACCCATGGCGATCTTGCAGAAATAAAACACAAAGGACGTACATTGATTCTTCTGAAACCTTCTACCTATATGAATCTGAGTGGAAAAGCTGTAAAATATTGGATGGAAAAACATAAAATCCAACCAGAAAACTTACTAGTCATCGTAGATGACCTTCATCTAGACCTTGGGAAAATGAGACTTCGAGACAAAGGAAGCGATGGAGGACACAATGGTCTTAAAGATATTCAAGAGAAATTTGGTCATAACAATTATGTGCGCCTTCGAATGGGAATCGGCAAGGACTTTCATCCTGGTCAACAAGTTAATTATGTATTGGGCAAGTGGAAAGTTCACGAAAAAGATGATGTCGAAAAAATGATCATCAAAGCTGGAGAAGCTGTCAAAAATTTTGCAACGATAGGGCTCAAGCTTACTATGGACAATCTTAATAGATAATAAAACTGTACAACTCATTCCCATATTAAATGTTAGTTTTACAAATTGAATATTATGTACTGGAAAGAAGAAAATAATAAATTGGTATCATCCCTGACTTTTAAGGACTTTGTACAGGCTTTTGCTTTTATGTCCGAAGTGGCGATTCACGCTGAAAAAATGAACCATCATCCTACATGGACCAATACTTATAATAAAATAGATTTTCAACTATCGACCCACGATGCAGGCGATATTGTAACACAAAAAGATAAAGATTTAGCAAGTATTATTGACAAGATATTTATAAGATATCAGTAATTAATCTATTCGAATGCCTTCTTTTCTAAGTCTGGCGACCAAGTCCATCCCAAAGGCTTCAACTGGAGTAAGTACGCCATATTTTAGAGTGTTGGTTTTCATTAAGTCAAGAAGCGTAAATGCTGATTGTGAAAACATTTTTGCAGTTTCATTATAACCTGGATCGCCTCCCGAAAATATAGTCCGAGCTTCAGAAGTAGTAGACTTGCCAATACAAATGACTTCAAATTTGCTTTCTGCCCTTCTAGCTTCACTTGGTCCCGTGCCAGGTTTAAATTTGTCAAACATTTTTTGGCGAAATCTTTTAAATCTTACCAAAAACATAGCAGATACAATCGGAAAAACAGTCTTTACCACTTTTCCAAATGACGATCTTACAAAAAATTGGCCATAAGAAACCGCAACACCAAAGTCGTCTGACAATCTATGGGCACTTCTTTTTACAATGTGTGGATCTACGACGGGCATTGGTATTCCCCAACCTTTTATCTCTTTGTTGTAATGGATTTTTAAAGGTATCTTAGGTGCATCTTTGTGCCTTTTTATTTTAGTTTTTATGGATGTCTTTTCGACTTCCATGTGAAGTGCCTGAATTGCCGTAGTTAATGTTCCGCCTGAAAAAGTAGCATTGGTGCGTATGTAACCTTTCAGTGATTTTGGTTCGTCTTTGGGTAGTTTTTTGGCTGTGAGCCACGCTGCAAAATCAGCAGGAATGCTATCAAATCCACAACAATTTACAATACAAGATTTTTGGTTTTCTGCTTCTTGGAAGTATGAATTGTACACATCTGCCACAAAAGATGGCTCTCCGGTGATATCTAAGTAGTGAGTCTGATGGTCTATACAAGCCTTGACCACATTTTTGCCATACCAATTGAAAGGCCCTACCGTATTCATCAAAATCTTACACTTGGAAGCCATAGCATTCAAACTATTGACATCCTTTACATCAGCAATGACTATATCAGGTTTTGTGGTCAATCCACTTTTTATTTCATTCAGTTTGTCTGAGTCTCTACCTGCAATTGCCCAAGATATGTGCTCCCTATTTGCATGTTCTCCAAGATATTTTGCCACCAAAGCGCCAGTAAAACCTGTCGCACCGAAAAGTATAATGTCATATTGTCTGTCCATGTTGTCGGGTTTGCTACAAAGAAAACACAAAGTAACAAAAGGATTTGAATATTATATTGAAAATATGGATTCGAGTTGTAAAACTTGATTTGTATGTGACAAATAATTATTTCAAAAAACGTACAATATTTTGTTGTAAGCAATTAGTTTTGTATTATGGAAGATAAAATTAACAACATCCACGATAAATTTGTCAGGGAATCTTTTTC
>DAOLFJ010000071.1:0-11167 GCA_035326365.1 Saprospiraceae bacterium
ATTACCTTGAGCGGGCCAAAATTTTACATCATCTGGAACTTTATTACAATCAAAACCACCACTAGATTGTGCTTTTTGCCATGCTTTGATATGGTTTTCTATATTTCTACCCTTGACAGAAAATATTTTGTCCCAATCGTCACAATATTCTTTATTTGTCGTTCCATTCACATCTAGCGGACCTGAAGTATAGTCGTATCCTTCTGATCTATAAGTAACTGCTGATAATTTTATATTGCCAAATCGGTCAGTGCCACCGATCCATACACCTGCTGCATAGATGGCTGAAACGGGTGTTTGACCTGGATCAGGTACTGGTGTTATATACGATGCGGATGAGAATAAATCGCCACCTGTAAGTAATCTCGCACGCACATTATTCACATTCATATCGTATTGTGCCAAAGGACGTACACAATCATTTATCAATAGTTGCTGTTTGGGCGCATTAGTTTTAGGCAATGGATTATCTGCACCAAAAACAAACTGTGACAAACCAAAAAATACCAAAAGAAGGATGTAAGTTGACTTCCTGTTCATAACTTTAATGTTTTAATAAGTTTTAGAACAGCAAGATATCGATTCTATCTACATAATAACCAAAATGATAAGATTAAATTCACCTTTTTGTATCAGTGGCGACTTAAATCCAATATTTTATATCTTAACCTTATAAAACCATCCATTTTAATGTCTTAATATCTCCTGATTTCTGGTCTATAATCTGTACAAAATGAAGGCCTTGGCTTAGCTCGTTGGCATTGATGTTAAACTTAGATACTTTAATTTAAAATTTGACATAAATAAACTACTTTTGGATTTTAAATCACCATCAATGCACAAGTTTAGAATCATCTTTTTGCTTCAAATCATCGTTTTTGCTTCTTGCTTTTCACAATCAAAGCTTTCTAAAATGACATCATTGCCTTCCACATCTTTTGAACAAAATCCAAATACGACCTCAACTTATTCTGAAATTGTAGCTTTCTTCAAGCAGCTAGATCAGGCATCTGATTTGATACAGGTGAATGATTTTGGCATGACAGATAGTGGCTTTCCATTACAAGAAGTGGTGATTGCAAAAAATGACCATTTCACTCCAGAAGAAAGTCGTAAGGCTGGCAAATCGATACTTTTTATCAATAATGGTATCCATCCTGGAGAGCCTGATGGTATGGATGCATCTATGATTTTTGTACGAGATTTGATCACAAAACCGGGACTAACTGCTTTGTTGGAAAAAGTGACTGTTGTCGTCATTCCTGTATATAATATCGGCGGCACGATCAATAGAAGTGCGACTAGTAGAGCCAACCAAAATGGACCAGAAGCCTATGGATTCAGAGGAAATGCACAGAACCTAGATCTAAATAGGGATTTTGTCAAGTGTGATAGTAAAAATGCACGGTCATTTAATGCTTTTTTTCATAAATGGGATCCTGATGTTCAGATAGATACACATACTTCCAATGGTGCTGATTATCAATATACTATGACACTAATCGCAACCCAAAAAGACAAACTACACCCTTTATTAAGTAGTTTTATGACAGACTTGATGTTGCCAGATTTGTATAAAAATATGAAGTTGCAAAACTGGGAAATGGTACCTTATGTCTATGCAAACGGTACACCTGAAACTGGAATATATGGATTTATGGATCATCCTAGATATTCGTCAGGATACGCTGCTATGCATCATACGATCAGTTTTATGCCTGAAACTCACATGCTCAAACCTTATGCAGATCGAGTGTGGAGTACATATGCATTTCTCAAAGTTGGTTTAGAATTTATGTATCAAAATGGAAATAATCTATCTAACATAAGAGCAAAAGTAAAAGATGAAGTAAAAGAACAAGAGTCTTTCGATCTTTGGTACGAAGTAGATAAATCAAAAGCAGACACCATCTTATTCAAAGGTTATGAAGCCAAATATAAACCAAGCCTAGTCAGTGGCCTAGATAGATTGTATTATGATAGATCATCGCCTTGGGAGAAGCCTGTTGCTTTTTATAATGACTACAAACCAACGCTTTCTGTACAAAAACCCAAGGCTTACATCGTTCCACAAGCATATGACGAAGTCATCAAAAAAATGGAAGCGAATGGTGTGAAGGTGGACAAACTAACATCTGACACTGTTTTTAAAGTCGAATTGTATCATATTGATAGTTATGAAACATCCAAAGTTGCATATGAAGGACATTACAATCATAGTGATGTAAAAGTTACAAAGATGGAAATGGACAAACAATATTATAAGGGTGACTTTATAATTTATACTAATCAAGTTTGTAACAGATATATCGTAGAAATGCTCGAGCCGCATGGTATAGACAGCTGGTTTGCTTGGAATTTTTTTGATGGTATTTTGATGCAAAAGGAAGGATTTTCTGCCTACGTATTTGAAGATTTGGCAGCAGAAATATTAAAAAATGACGAAAACCTTCGCAATAAATTAGCCCAAAAACGTGCTGAAGACCCGAAGTTTGCATCAAATGGGTGGGCACAACTAGATTTTGTGTATAAAAATTCACCTTATTATGAAAAAACACACAATTTGTACCCAATAGCTAGGGTAAAGTAGGATATAGAATATTTTGAATAGCTGAATGTTGATGTTGGTTTTTGCAAGTCAATTTTTGACGAATAATTGTACAAAATGTACGTTTAACAAATTATTCCAAACACTTGATAGTTTAATATACAAAAGGAATGTGAAATAGCGTTATCTTTGATGACGTTTATGAGTGTTTTTATAATGATCAATTTCTAGTTATAAGACTTGATGGATTGCTTTTTAAACACTTCGTATATCGGTATTTAGACACTTTAATATCAAAATAAAACCAACCAAAATGAAGAACATCATTTTTTTGTTCATTGCATCTGTTCTATTTACAACTTCATGTAAATCTAAAAAAGATGTATCAGAATTGCTAGATGCGTCCAAAGATCAGGAACTCCTTGATCAATATTTTATGGCCGCTACAGTTGGAGTTATTTCGGCAAGCGATGACCTAAAGTTTGTGCTAAAAGAACCACTAACCGGCGAGGTTTCTAATGATGTTCTTCAAAAATTGGTTTCACTCAGTCCTGCTGTAGAAGGTACCGTGACATTATCCAATAATACCATCCTCACATTTACACCCAAAAAACCACTAGATCCGAATGAAACATACACCGTGATGCTGAATCTTACGTCACTTGATGCTACCAAATTTGATAAAAATATCGAATATCAAATCAAAACGCTTCCGCAGGATATGAAAGTAGAGCGCGAAGGTATCATCATCAACGAAAATGGCGACGTCTCTATCCTTCTCAACGTAAAAACAGCAGATAAAGTAGATGCGGATATTCTTAAATCGTGTTTTACGACAGATGCATCAGAAGTGGAAGTCATGTCAAAATCAAGCACTGAATATGAGGTAGAATGTAGATTTGCTAGTGGAATGAAACAAGACTCCAAAATTGCATATAGTGGAAAAAATATTGGCTGTGATGTGGAAGGAAATGTGGAATTGTTTGATATCAATACCAAGAAATTTGGGGTAGTTTTTACCCATCAGAATACGACGGACAAAACATTCAATATCTATTTTTCACAACGTCTCAATAGACAAATGGATCTCACAGGATTGGTAAAAGTCCAAAACCAAAATGCTTCCTACACCGTAAAAGACAATGTGCTCACACTTTTTTTGAATGAAATAAGGAATGTGGACAAAGTTTCTATTTGGATTTCTCAAGGATTAAAATCAATAGAAGGCAAAACACTTCCTACGGACTATACCTATGAAATCCAAGTCAAAGTGGATCATCCTGCAGCTGAGTTTGTGAGTGATGGTAATTATTTTCCCTCCGAAGGAGATTTTAAAATTCCAATCAAAACGCGTGCGCTAAATGAATTGCGTCTAGTCGTCATCGAGATAAAACAAGAAAATGTGATGCACTACCTAGCTTGGCAGTCACTCGCTTATGCCGATTATTACAATCTTCGCATGTATGGCAAACCAGTTTATGACCAAATTGTAACTTTAAACCAAGGACTCACAGATAATGAAGGTTGGACGGTGCATGGTATCGACTTATCAGAAAGAATCCGCAAAAATCCTGGAAGCATCTACCATATAGGAATGGAATTCGGACCACAGAATACATCACTTTCTTGTAAGGCACAACTCAAACAATTTAAGGTAAATAACAAGATTCCTGAGAATGACTTTTTTACCATAAGGGATAATTATTACAATGATTATTATGGCTATTATGAAGATTACAATTGGGAAGAAAGTAATGATCCGTGCAAACTGGCTTATTATGTAAACCAACAGCCTGTACATAAATTATTCATTTGTTCTGATTATTCTGTGATAGCTAAAAAAGCAGGAAGCAATTATTTCATAGCACTTACCAAACTTATGGATCTTAGTTTGGTGGCAGATGCTGAAGTAACTTTATACAACCTACAAGCTGAAAAAATAGCATCGGCTAGATCATCGGGTGACGGTTTTGTAAAATTTGAAAATATACAATTCGAAGCTGCAGTGCTGAAAGTCGAAAAAAACACCCATGTAACTTATCTATCTTTAGACCCGAATCAAGGAAATTCACTCACAGAATTTGACATTTCTGGCGAAAGATCTGAGACGGATACAGAGTTTTTTGTATATACCGATAGAGACATATGGAGACCCGGCGATAGTATTTACGTAGATGTCATGATCAATAAAGCACATTCTGATTTGCCAAAAGGCATGCCTATAGTGATGACTTTCTACAATGTGGACAACATGATCGTAACCGAACAAGTCCAAAAAATAGACCTTGAAAACAAACAAATTTATAGCTTCAAAATCCATACTGCCGCAAATGCAAAAACTGGCCTTTATAGATGTATGTTTCAAATTGGACCCAAGTCCGTCAGAAAAAATATTCGTGTAGAAACCATCAAACCTAATACTGCTGAAGTCATTTATACCTTCAACAATAAAGAAGGAAATACCATTTATAGCGACGTCATTTCTGGTACTATCCAAGCAAAATATCTCACAGGTTTTGAACTCGGTAATGCAAAAATTAAAGCAACAGCTAGAGGAAGAAAAATTACCAATCCATTCTCTGAGTTCAAAGATTTCTACTTTGATGTGTATGACAATCCATCTATTGACAATAATATAGACATCTTAGATTTGACAGTAAATGACAAAGGTTATGGAAGTTTCGATGGACCTACTTCACTCAAATATTTTAACACACCTATCAATGTTTCTATAGAGACAGAAACTATTTTGCCAGGTGGAGGAACTAATAAGGAAGGTAAATCAGTCGCCGTATCTCCTTTTGATACATATATAGGTGCGTCCAGAAAAGATGGTTCAGGATGGAATGGTAACCATACTTTCCAAGAAAATATAGATATTAACCTAGTAAATCTCACCAACAAAGGCAAACTTAATCCTACCAACAATACGGTCAATTATACGCTTCAACAACATATTTCATCATGGTGGGTGGACAAATATCGACTGAGATCTTCGGGCAATTTTGTAAATGCTGATTATTGGAAAGATGTGGACAATGGCAATGTGTCTATCAAAGGAAAGGGTAAAATAACTTTCCCGAAAGGAAAACTCACCAAAGGTGCGTACAAGCTTACCATGGTTGATGAAGCTTCAGGTCACGCTACTCAAGTGTTTTTTACCGTGTATGATGGTGTAGAAAGTATTCCTGGTTCACAACCACATATCGTAGAGTTACAAACAGATAAGGATGACTACAAAACGGGTGAATTAGTAAAATTAATGTTGCCCGATATAGAGGGAGCCAAGGCATTAGTAAGTATAGAAAGAGGCAATAGAGTCATAGGTCAAGTGTGGTATGATATGGCAAAAAGCAACAACGTAGTATCCTTGCCTACTAATGAAAATTGGTCGCCGAATGTCTATCTCCATGTCACTATTATGCAAAAATACAAACAAGAGAACAATGACTTACCTCTTCGACTTTTCGGTGTGAAACATATCAAGATGGATGGTACCACAAGCGAATTAAAGCCTGTCAGCAATATTCCTGACCAGTTAGAGTCTAACAAAACTTATACTTTTACAGTCTCAGAATCTGAAGGCAGACCTATGGAATACACACTTGCCGTAGTAGATGAAGGTTTGCTCAATCTTACGGGATTTGCCACGCCAGATCCAGCAAAACACTTTAACGGCAAATACCCACTATTGGTCAAAACTTGGGATATTTATCAATATTTAATCAGTTATTTTAAAGGGAAATTTGCTGGTATCATTTCCATTGGTGGTGATGATGCTTACAATCCAGATGCCATTGCAGAGATCAATAGATTCAAACCCGTGGTGATTCATCAAGGTCCATTCAAACTAGCCAAAGGCGGCAAAAACAACCATACTATCGCCATCCCTAATTACATCGGTAAAGTGAGATTGATGATAGTGGCGTGCGCTCCCAATAATTTTGGAAAACTAGAGAAATTCCTTCCTGTCAAAAATCCATTGATGGTGCAAGCACAATTCCCTCGTACACTTAATGTCTCTGATAAACTCCAACTTCCTGTCACCGTATTTCGTGATGATGCTAATATAAAAACAGCTGATCTTACCGTGAAAGCCGATGTAAGTTTGGTAAAGGGTTTTACACCATCCAAGTCATTGACATTCAATGGTAAAAACCAATTGTCTCATATTTATGACATCGAAGTCCAAAATAAAGTCGGAAAATTGAGCGTAGAAACGGGTATAAATGGCGGTGGCAAAAGCATGAAGGAAACCACCGATATTCTTATAAATTATCCCAATTCATACGAGTCCAATATTTCAAAAAACATCATCGAGCCAGGCACAAAACTAGACTATGTCATAAAAACCAAAGGCTACAAAGACGTTTTTACTTCTAAATTAATGATTAGCGGACTCAAAGCTCCCAACTTCAGTCAATATTCAGAAGAGTTGATAGAATACCCATATGGATGTCTTGAGCAAACCACATCAGCAGGATTCAGCCAATTGTATTTGGACAAAATCATTCAATTAGATCCTGCACAAAACAAAATTCGGATGGAAAATCTTCAAGCAGCCATCCTAAAAATCACACGTTTTCAGCAACCCTCAGGCAAGTTCAATTATTGGGATGGCACCTATTATCATGGATGGTCTGATATTTATGCGGGCAATTTCTTGGTAGAACTCAAAAAGCTAAACTACTTGACTAGCTCTTCTGACATTCTTACGAAGTGGCTTGATGCACACACCAGTATTGCCAATAATTGGGCAGCAAACGGTCTTACAGACAATTACGTTTACGAATCAGAGTCTTTTGCACAAGCATTTAGGTTATTCGTACTAGCCAAAGGTGGCAAACCAGCCAAATCTGCTATGAACCGTTTTGTCACATCCAATACTTGTACCAATCCGATGACGTGGTGGCTGATTGCAGGTAGTTTTCAGTTGAGTAGTTATGATACAAAGGCCAAAGAATACGTAACCAAAGCGGAGAGCCTTCAGAAAGGATATAATGAAGCTAGAAATTATGGAAGCTTCGGAGATCGTGGTAGAGATTGGGCGTTGATCGTGGAGATTTTGAGTTATATCGAAACAGATAAAAATAAGCTTGATAACTACTATGATCAAATGGTGGAAACACTCAATAATTCATCTTGGACAAGCACTCAGACAAAGGGATTTGCCTTTATAGCTGCATATAAATATTTTGGAAAAGCATTAGGCTTGGTCGGTAAAGTAGATTATACTATTACAGGATTAAACGGTGGTACGAAAACATATCAACATTCTGCCTACGAACCACGATTGATCATCATTGACAAAGTATCTTACGACAAATCTATCTCTATTCAGAATAAAGGGAAAGGAAAGTTGTATGTGTATCAGACAGATAGATTCATTGACAATAATCTCAATAAAGATGCTGCCGCGAGCAATCTCGGTATCACAGTGGATTATTACAACAACACTAGAAAACAATCAGGTATTGCAGGTATTCAGCTTGGTGATGATATTTCAGTCACCATTCGTGTCAAAAATCCATCTGCACTTGCGGTAAGTGATCTAGCTTTAAATCTCAAGATGCCAGCGGGATGGGAACTGATCAATCCTAGGATATATGAAACCAAAGTGACTAATTCAAATGAAAATTATACCTATCAAGATTTTAGAGACGATAGAGTGTATACATTTTTTAACTTAGATGCAGGAAGTACAGAGTCGTTTAGTTTTAAGACAAAAGCAGCGTTTTCAGGAGATTTTTATATGCCTGCTGTAAGTTGTGAACACATGTACAAAGGAACAGTATATGCTAGAAATGCAACAAGAAGAGTGAGTATTGCAAAGTAAAAGTTTACTCATTTTAGGAAAAATTGATGGCTAAAGAGAATGGCTTCTACTTCAGTTCCACATGGAAAGTGGTATAAACCAAGTATTTAGCTTATAATATGTAAATTATTTCATATATTTGTGCCAAATTTAAAATAGCAGTACAGTCATATCTAACAGAATGTCAAAACAAAAATCAGGACAAGCATCTTTTTTCAGCCATCCTTACTTAAAGAGAATGTTGATATTTTTAGCATCTATCATTGTCTTGGTAGCGCTGTTGTTTTTTGTAATATCAAAGACATTGCTCCCAGATACTGAAGAGCTTGAAAATCCAAAATATGAGATAGCTTCTCAATTTATATCCACAGACAACGAAGTTTTCGGCAAAGTATTTAAGTACAATAGAGAATGGCTAGACTACAAGGATTTAAATCCCAATATTGTCAATGCGCTAGTTGCCACGGAAGATGTTCGTTTTTTTAGCCACACAGGTGTAGATGTGCGAGGTACTGCAAGAGCTATTTTTTACATGGGTAGTAAAGGTGGCGCAAGTACCATTACGCAGCAAATGGCCAAGTTGTTTTTCACTCAAAGGTCTAGTTCATTTCCCAAAAGAGTATGGCAAAAACTAAAAGAATGGGTCATCGCCATCGAATTTGAAAAAAGATATACCAAGGAAGAAATTCTTGCGATGTATCTCAATAAGAGTGATTTTCTTTATGATGCTGTTGGAATTGGTGCCGCTGCTAAGACATATTTTGGTAAGGACCAAAAAGAATTGGAAGTAGAAGAAGCAGCAGTCCTCATTGGTATGCTGAAAAATCCTAGACTTTTCAATCCCATCATAAACCCCGAAAATTGTCATAATAGAAGGTCTGTCGTCATGAAACAGATGGTCAAAAAAGATTTTCTGTCAGAAGAAGATTACCTCAATAAAAGAGTCAAGGCTATCAATATGTCAGGCTTCAGGAGAGAAGTCCACCATGATGGTATAGCGCCATATTTCAGATCAGAATTGACAAAATGGCTCAAAAAACTATTGGAAGAAGATAAATATCGCAAACCTGATGGTAGTAAATATAATCTATATGTAGATGGCCTAAAAATTTATACAACCATAGACACACGTGTACAGCGATATGCCGAACAAGCCATGTACGAACACATGTCAAAGCTGCAAGAAAGGTATTTTACAGTATGGAAAGACAAGGATTTTATTACGTATAGGGGCGATAAAGATAAAATAGAAGGAAGAAAAAGACAGCTCATCCAAATGATGAAGGACTCTGATCGTTACAAAAAGATCAGAAGTAAAAATATGACTCAGGTATTGAATGATATTACAAATAATGTTTCAGAAAAACCACTATCGGATACCAATATCTTCCGCATGTTTGAAGAAGATGAAAAAGAAGGTCATCTCAAAAAGTTATTGAAAAACAAAACCATTACCCAAGAAGATTATGACCAATGCATTGCTATTATAGAAAGTGAATATTGGTCAACATTTAAAAAACAATGGAATAAAATGCAAAAGGAAGTAAATACAGCATTCAATACAAAAACAAAGATGCGTGTATTTGCCTACAATGAATTAGGTGAAAAAGTGGTCGAAATGACACCCATGGATTCTATCAAATATCACCTCCAACATATGCAAATTGGTTCCATTGCTGTAGATCCAAAAACAGGAAACATCTTAGCATGGTTAGGTGGTATTGGACACAAATATTTTCAGTTCGATCACGTCAATTCTAATAGACAAGTTGGTTCTACTTTCAAGCCGTTTATATATTCCACTGCGATCATTGATAATGCGATGTCACCATGTTACAAAGTAGAAGATGTCAAACAATGTATCCAGGCAAATGACCCTAATTTCAACCTAGCAACTACATGGTGTCCGAGCAATTCAGACAATAAATTTACAGGCGCATCACTTACTTTGCGTCAAGCATTAAAAGATTCAAAGAATTCGGTTTCTGTTTTTCTAATGAAAGAAATCGGAAATGTGCAGAGTGTAAAAAATCTAGTAGGTAACTTAGGTATAGACAAAGCAAAAATTCCAGATTATCCATCTATTTGTCTTGGCACACCAGAACTTTCGGCAATGGACATGGCATGTGCTTACACAGCTTTTGCCAATGATGGTATCGTCACCAAACCCATATTTGTCACTAGAATAGAAGATAAAAACGGCCGTGTCATCTACAGTGCAGTGCCAGAACAAAAAAGAGCCATCAATGCTGCGTACAATTATGTCATCGTAGATATGTTGAAATACGTAGCTGCTATTCTCCAACCAAAGTTCAATAAATTTGAAGTTGCTGGTAAAACAGGTACTACCAATGATTATAAAGATGGATGGTTTGTAGGCTTTACACCAGAAATCGTTGTATCTACTTGGGTCGGTGGAGACCAGGAGTTTATTAGGTTTAATTCGTTGAGTGATGGTCAAGGCGCAGTCATGGCAAGACCATTTTTTGAGAAGTTTTTATTAAAAATTCAAGCGGACAATAGACTTGGTTTTGGTACGAATTCTGTCTTCATGAAGCCCGAAGAAGAACTTATAGAAACGGATTGTAGCAAATACGAAACGGCCAATACAACAGAAGGGTCAGAAGACGCAAAACCCGTAAAAACCACGGGTTTTGATGAGGAGTTTTAGTATATCACCCTTTCAGGGTTAAATCCTGCTTCTTTATTTTATTATTATAATCATAACATCCCTTCGGGATTAATATGGGAATTGTAATGTTTGCAAACAAGTTTACAAGTCCAATAGTGGTTTAGCATTTTAT
>DAOLFJ010000071.1:11267-17611 GCA_035326365.1 Saprospiraceae bacterium
AAATTTGCGATTACCATGACATGTCACCCTTTCAGGGTTTTAGCTGCATTTTAAATACATCTTCTATAATCATATCATCCCTTTCGGGATTTTATGCACTTAATTATACCTTATAAAATACCCACTTGGCTAATTCCTTAAAACTCGCTTTTTTGCCGTACATAAGGATACCTACACGATATATTCTACCTGCTAACCACACCAATGCAATGGTGAAAAGCACAAGCGATACCACTGATATCACAATCTGCCACCAAGGCGGATCGAAAGGCAATCTCACAGGCATTACGATGGATGAAAACAACGGTATCATACTCGACCAAACCGCCAAAGTACTATCAGGAGCATTCATCGCACTGATACCTATGTAGAAGGCAAACATCAATGGCATCATGATAGGCAATGTCAATGATTGGGCTTCATTAATATCTTCACCTACAGCGGAACCCACGGCTGCAAACAGTGCTGCATAAGCAAAATATCCCGCTATAAAATAGAATAAAGTCAAAGGCAAGATTAGATACCAATTCATACTTTGTATCTCTGCCAAAACCTGAGCTATCTTGCCGTTTGACGACATCATCAATTCTTCAGTAGGTAAGTTTCCAGTATTTATACCATCCATATTTGCAGCATCTATGCCTAATAATGAAGTCGCAATAAATAATATGAGCGGCATCAAAATCATCCAAATACCTATTTGTGTCAAGCCCACAAGTCCTACACCTAGCACTTTCCCCATCATGAGTTCAAATGGTTTGAGCGATGAGATCAATACTTCTATAATACGATTTATTTTTTCTTCCATCACAGATCGCATCACTTGTGAGCCATACACTAAAATAATAAAAAACATAGCGTAACCCACAATCGCACCTATGGCAGAACTTACAATCGTAGTGATGGAACTGATCTTTTTATCCTTCAATATGGTGAATGGTTGTATTGTGACATCCGTGTCTATACTTTTGAGAGTAGCCTCATCTAGATTTAATTTTTTTAGTTTAAAATCTCTAATCTTATCAGAAATAGCAGATTGAATAGCAAAATTCTCATCCATCGCTAGTTGGTCATCTGAGTGATAATTGACCGTAAAGCTTTTGGCTAATGAATCTTTTAGTGGCACCACTTCTAGTATGCCATCAAAACCACCATCTTTATACTTTCCTTTTAACGTTTCTACACTTTCATCTGTAAAGACAAAAGAAAGATTGTCTCTAGAATCAAGCTTTTTCTCTAATAGATTACTTGTATCAGACACATTGATGACTTTGACTGTATCTGATCCTGTGGACATTACAAATCCGACTGCCACAAAAAACAGTAACAATCCCAAAGGTGTCAACAAAGTTGTTAAGATAAATGTCTTATTTTTTACGCGTGTAAGATATTCACGCATCGTGACTAACCATATTTTATTCATTGCTTTGTGCTACTTTTTTGATGAAGATTTCATTAAGAGAAGGCAATATTTCATTGAATCCTAAGATAGAAATATTTGTATCTATTAATGTTTTTAGAATTTGATTTGAACTTACTCCTTCAGTTACTTTGATGGTGACTTCATTCGGCCGTTTGTCCAAAACAGAAAATCCTAAATGGTCTGTCACAGATGGAAGGTCACCTTCATATTTGATACTAAAAAGGTGTTCTTTAAAGTCATTTTTTATTGTATTTACATTGCCATAAAGCAAAATTTTACCTTGATTTATTAGTACAATGTCTTCACAGATTTCTTCTACTTGCTCCATTCTGTGGGTAGAAAAAAGTATGCTTGTTCCTTTTTCTTTGAGCTGATAAATTTCATCTTTGATCAGATTGGCATTGATAGGGTCAAGACCAGAAAAAGGCTCGTCAAGGATTAACAATTTGGGGTCGTGAATGACAGTGGCTATGAATTGAATTTTTTGGCTCATACCTTTAGAAAGGTCACCCACTTTTTTGTCCCACCAATTCATGATATCAAACTTCACCATCCAAGTTTTTAGCTTGATTTTGGCTTCTTTTTCAGTCAGTCCTTTGAGTTGAGCAAGATAAAGTAGCTGTTCGCCCACTTTCATTTTTTTATACAAACCCCTTTCTTCGGGCATGTATCCTATTTCATTGGGATGAAGGTGATTTAGAGGTTCTCCATTTAGCAAAACTTCACCACTATCTGCACCAGTAATGGTAGTGATGATTCTAATCAATGATGTTTTGCCGGCTCCATTTGGACCTAAGAGACCGAAAATAGTGCCTGCTTTGACATCAAAACTCACATCATTTACTGCGATATGACTATGATAAGCTTTGACTACATTCCGTAGTGATAATACATTCATATTTTGTTGGTTGATGTTTATTAAATGAATTTTGATTGACAAATTTAACAATAACTAACCAAATATATATCATTGGTTTCGGTACAATAAATAAATACAATCAAATTTACTTCATCGTTAACAAAGGTAATAGTTTCTTGTAAATTCATATCAAGTCTTCGATTAATGTTTAAAATTATCCTACCAAAATAAACTATTTGTTGGTTATCGACGATTAGTAACCATATTTACATCTACTCCTCAATTGAAGCTATTAAAATTTCTAATATTTCGGCTGCGGCTTCTGCTATAATGGTTCCCGGTCCAAAAATCGCTGCTACACCTTGTTCAAAGAGATAAGGATAATCTTGAACAGGCACCACGCCACCTACGATGACCATGATGTCTTCTCTACCTATCTTTTTTAAGGCTGCGATCGTCTCTGGTACCAAAGTTTTATGACCTGCTGCGAGTGACGAAATACCCAATATATGTACATCGTTTTCTGCGGCTTGTGTGGCAGCTTCTGTTGGTGTTTGGAAAAGTGGTCCCATATCTACATCAAATCCCAAATCTGCAAAACTCGTTGCAATGATTTTTGCCCCTCTATCGTGTCCATCTTGACCTAACTTTGCTACCATGATCCTTGGTCTCCTGCCTTCTAGCGCTGCAAAACGATCAGAAAGTTCTAATGTCTTTTTAAATTTTGAGTCCATTTTTATTTCTTTAGCATACACACCAGAAATGGTTCTATTAGTAGCTTTGTATCTACCAAAAACTTCTTCCATAGCCATCGTTATTTCTCCTAATGTAGCCCTTTCTATAGCTGCATTTATGGCAAGTTCCAATAGATTTCCACTACCTGTTCTTGCACATTCTGTGATATCTCGCAGTGCTAACCTTACTTTTTCGCCATCTCTTTTGCTTTTTATTTCTGTAAGCCTTTCTATTTGCTCGAGACGGACCTTTGTATTATCTACTTTGAGTATGTCGAGTTCTGCTTCTGTTTCTTGTTTGTATAAATTTACACCGATCACATACTCATTTCCACTGTCTATCCTTGCTTGTTTTGCGGCCGCAGCTTCTTCTATTCTCATTTTAGGAATTCCTGCTTCGATTGCCGCTGTCATTCCTCCTAGTGATTCTATTTCTTGGATATGTTGCCACGCTTTTTCTACGAGTTGGCCAGTGAGTGATTCTACATAATATGAGCCGCCCATAGGGTCGATGGCTGAAATTACATTTATGTCTGATTGCAAATATTTCTGCGTATCTCTCGCAATTTTGGCTGAATAATCAGTAGGTAATGCTATCGCTTCATCTAGAGAATTGGTGTGAAGTGATTGTGTGCCACCCATGACTGCTGCCAATGCTTCTATACATGTTCTAGCTATATTATTGTATGGGTCTTGGGCCGTAAGACTGTAGCCTGATGTCTGACAATGTGTTCTTAGAGCTAAAGTTTTTGGATTTTTAGGGTCGAATTGTGATACTAATTTTGACCATAATAGTCTCCCTGCTCGCATCTTGGCTGTCTCCATAAAAAAGTTCATACCAATGCCCCAGAAAAAAGAAAACCTTGATACGAATTGGTCAATATCAAGCCCTGCTTTTAATCCTGCCCTAATATATTCCACACCATCAGCTAAAGTGTATGCAAGCTCGATATCCGCAGGTGCGCCTGCTTCGTGCATGTGATATCCGCTGATAGAGATGCTATTGAATTTAGGCATATGTGCAGCGGTATAGCCAAAAATGTCAGAAATTATTTTCATAGAAGGTGCTGGAGGATAGATATAAGTATTCCTTACCATAAACTCCTTCAATATATCGTTTTGGATGGTGCCACTAAGTTTTTCCATAGTTACACCTTGTTCTTCCGCAGCTACGATGAAGAATGCGAGTATCGGAATTACAGCACCGTTCATGGTCATCGATACAGACATCTCATCCAATGGTATCCCATCAAACAAGATTTTCATATCTTCTACAGAATCTATCGCAACACCAGCCATTCCAACATCACCTGTGACTCTTGGATGGTCTGAATCATATCCTCGATGTGTCGCAAGATCAAATGCAACAGATAATCCTTTTTGTCCTGCAGCTAGGTTTCTTCTATAAAAAGCATTACTCTCTTGTGCTGTAGAAAAACCAGCATATTGCCTTATTGTCCATGGTGACGTCAAATACATAGTACTGTATGGTCCACGAAGATATGGTGGCGTACCAGCCTGAAAACCAATATGTTTACTTTCAGAGATATCTTCTGAATGGTAACTTCGTTTTAGCGAAATTCCTTCTTGCGTGGGCTTCAAAATATCTTTATCCATGGCTATTTATTCAATAAATATTTCGGTAAAGATAATAAAAGCTAGTTTACTTTTTACATTCTTTTGCCAATTTTATCTATTCATTGATATAAATCCGACAAGCTTAATCAGCTTTAGAGATAATGTTATTACCAGTCATATCGTTTGGTGGAATGATACCCATAACATGTAAAATAGTAGGTGCTAGATCCCCGAGTTTACCATTTACTATCTTGTACTTATCTTTAGACACGTCATTTCCTACAAATATCACAGGTACAGGATTGGTCGTATGTGCTGTATTAGGACTACCATCAGGATTGACTAATAGATCTGAATTGCCATGGTCAGCTATGATGATCGATTTGTAATCGTAAGCAGATAATGTTTCGAGCAATCTACCCAAACATGTATCTACCGTTTCCGTAGCCTTTACGGCAGCCCTGAATACGCCAGTATGTCCTACCATATCAGTATTGGCATAGTTAAGACAAATGAAGTTTGGTTTTTTGGCATGGATATATTCAATGAGTTGATCGGTGATTTCTATTGCACTCATCTCTGGTTGTAGATCATAAGTAGCTACTTTTGCAGAAGGTACCATGATTCTATCTTCACCTTCAAAAGTTTCTTCTCTACCTCCATTAAAGAAAAAAGTGACGTGTGGATATTTTTCTGTTTCTGCGATTCTTACCTGAGTAAGGCCTGCTTCGCTTATTGTTTGTCCTAGGGTATGCGCAAGATTGTCTTTTTCAAAAACAACGTGCATGTTTTCGAATGTTTGGTCATAATTGGCAAATGTTACAAAGTAAAGCGGGAGTTTTTTCATGTCATAATCTGGAAAATCCTTTTGCGTAAGTACTTCGGTAAGTTCTCTTGGTCGATCTGTTCTGAAGTTGTAAAAAATCACCACATCATCGGACTTTATACAACCATCATTATTGGGAAGATATCCGTTATATAAAGGTAGCAAAAATTCATCTGTCACATCTTTATTGTAACTTTCTTGGATATCACTAAGGATATTTTCGGAAATATGGCCGACACCTTTTGTCATAAGATCATAAGCGATTTTTACACGTTCCCACCTTTTATCTCTATCCATGGCGTAGTACCTACCTACGACTGTTGCAATCTTAATATTAGAATTTTCTATGACATCTATGACAGATTGAAGGTATGCTTTTCCTGATTTAGGATCTGTATCACGTCCATCAAGGATGGCATGGATGTAAACTTCTACGTGATAATTTTTCAGAATTTCGCACAAACCGATCAAATGATCAATATGCGAATGTACACCACCATCAGAAACCAAGCCTAATAAATGAATCCTTTTGGTATTTTTTTGTGCAAAATCTATGGCATCTACAAAAGTTTGGTTTGTCAAAAGCTCTTTTTCTCGAATGGCTTTATTGATTCTTGCTAGTTCTTGATACACTACCCTTCCTGCTCCGATATTGATATGGCCTACTTCTGAATTACCCATTTGACCTTCTGGAAGACCTACATCTTCACCAAATGTTGTCAACGTGGCATTGGGAAAATCAGCTAATAAATTGTCGTAAGTAGGAGTATTGGCAGCGGCGATAGCGCTTACTTCAGGATTCGGATTTATTCCCCAGCCATCGAGGATGATTAATGCAAGATTGTTCATCTGTTTATTTTTATTTGATATTTAATGGTCAGATGGAATCTTTGATAAAAAATAATCATTGTGGTTTGTATAAAA
>DAOLFJ010000072.1:0-17492 GCA_035326365.1 Saprospiraceae bacterium
CAGTGATCTTTTCGTACATTTCGAATAGGTTACCATATTTGGCTGACACTACTTCTTCTCCTAATGCAACTATTTGTGCATCAGAAAGACCTGTCATACCTTTTTTGTTGGCTTCTGTCTTTCCGTAACGGTACATCGCATCGGAGAAATCAAGGAATACTGCTAATCCCGTAGGACTCACACCATGTCCTTTATCACATTCTACCTTAGCTGCTCTTGAAGCCACGTCACGTGGTACAAGGTTACCAAAAGCAGGATATCTGCGCTCTAGGAAATAATCTCTATCTTCTTCTTTAATATTGACACCTTTCAGTTTTCCTTGTTGGATCGCTTGGGCATCTTCTTTTTTCTTTGGCACCCATACACGACCGTCATTACGAAGTGACTCAGACATAAGGGTTAGTTTTGACTGATATTCACCAGAAACGGGGATACATGTAGGGTGAATTTGTGTAAAACAAGGATTTGCCATGAGCGCACCTTTTTTGACAGACTTCCATGCTGCTGTGACATTACACATCATCGCATTGGTGGACAAATAAAATACGTTGCCATATCCACCTGTAGCCAATACAACAGCGTGAGCCGCGTGCCTTTCTAGTTCACCAGTCAATAAGTTTCTAGCAATGATACCACGCGCTTTACCATCTACTTTTACCAATTCAAGCATTTCATGACGGTTGTACATTTGGACAGTTCCAAGCGCTATTTGTCTTGAAAGTGATTGGTACGCCCCAATTAACAATTGCTGACCAGTCTGACCTCTAGCATAGAAAGTACGAGATACCTGCACACCTCCGAAAGATCTGTTTTCTAGTAATCCACCATATTCGCGAGCAAACGGAACACCTTGTGCAACACATTGATCTATAATATCTACACTACATTCTGCCAGTCTGTGCACATTGGCTTCTCTTGCTCTATAGTCACCACCTTTGATGGTATCATAAAATAATCTATAAATGCTATCACCATCATTGGCATAATTTTTTGCGGCATTGATACCACCTTGTGCCGCAATACTATGCGCTCTACGCGGACTATCGTGGAATGTAAAACACTTCACAGAATATCCTAGTTCGCCTAATGATGAAGCCGCTGCAGCACCCGCTAGTCCAGTTCCTACAACGATAATTTCTAATTTTCTTTTATTATTCGGAGCTACGATAGGCATTGTGGATTTATATTTTGTCCACTTATCTGCTAGTGCGCCTGAAGGTATTTTTGAATTTAAACTCATTTTATTTGTTTTTAAAACCCAACAATTTGATTAAAAAAAAGGATTTTATGCTTTACGAATGATTATACTGCCTTAAATAAGAAAAACCATATAGGAATGATCGCGAAACCTAATGGTATCAAGATAGCATAAGCTTTGCCTACAGACTTTATTAATGGTGAATATTTCTTATGATTGAGTCCCAAAGTCTGAAATGCACTCTGGAATCCATGCCATAAGTGGAATGATAAGACCATCATACCTATTAGGTACACAACAACTATCCATAACTGACTAAAAGCAGTGGAAACTCTTGTATATAAATCTCTAACTTCAGGAAATCCTTCATAACTCTTCATACCTATCTCGTCTGTAAACTTCATCTTAAACCAGAAATCTCCCATATGAATCAGTATAAAAGCTAAGATCAATGTACCCAACAAAGCCATGTTTTTGGATGCCCAAGTGGTTTTGTTGTTATTGGGGACTGCATATTTTTGACCTTTTGCATTTTTGTTGTAAAGGGCGATCGAAATGCCTACAAATGCATGTAAAATGATAAAAAAGTAATTGCCATAAGCAACTATTTTGATTAAAGGATTGTGCGTCATCATGTACGCGTAAGTATTGAAGGCTTCTCCTCCATCATCTTTCAGTAACTGGAGATTGCCTATGAGATGCACGACAAGAAACAATATTAGGAAAAGTCCTGTAAGACTCATCAATAGTTTTTTGCCAATACTGGAACTAAAAAAGGTAATTATCCACTTCATTTGGTCTATTTTGTTTGTATGCTGCAAAACTACACATAGTAATAACAAATTTTCCTATCTGTTTTTGACTTTTTTTTATTTAGAATAATTCTACTCAAAAAATGTTTACTTATCATTTTAGAATATATAAATTGTGCCATAATTTAATGTGAAGTAAATATGTTTGGAAGTAAAAAAGAAGAGTCACGACAAGTCAAATTTCAATATCTATGTGCAGCAAACAATATGGAATACCTTGGTGAAGATAGTTTCGGAGTAAAATCTCTATTGAAATATTTTGAATTATTCAAAAGTAGGCGAGGAAAAATAAGAAATCTAAGTCAACTAAAGTTATCAACAATGGAAGAAGAGATACATATGTTTGATTATAAATACACAGTGAGTACAGGTAAAACTTACCACACTTTTGACCAAACTGTTTTTTTTGTTAATTCAAAAAATCTTGGATTACCTGAATTTAGAATGAAACCAGAAAGTATTGGGCATAAAATTGCTGCATATTTTGGTTGGGAAGATATTGATTTTGAAGCTTATCCTGCTTTTTCAGAAAAATATCATCTTAGTGGAGAACACGAAGAATTCATCAGACATACCTTCGATGATAAGATTCTAAAATTTTTTAGCAAAACAAGTGGATGGACTATAGAAGCAGCCAATTATTATTTGATTTTTTATGCGCATTCGTCTTTGGTGCCAGAAAATATTTTGCCAGATTTTTTTAGATTGGGCATGGGCGTTTATGATTTGTTTAAAGATGAAGTATTGGAAAAATCATGAAAATATATACAAGTAAATACATTTTAATGTTTGTAGTCATGGTTGCATTTTATGCTTGTTCCACCATAAAAAAGACTTTTCCATATCAACATATTAATCCACCGAATGGAGTACTTATTGGATATAATTTATACGTGGATAAAACAGAAGTTTCCAATATAAATTACAAAGAATATCTTCATTTTTTAAAAACTTGGTACAGTGATAAGTCTTTCTACCAAAGAGCTTTGCCTGATACAACGGTTTGGGTAGTTTTGGATACTTGTCTTGCTAACCTTGTTTCGGATTATTTTCGTAATCCTAATTATGATGAGCTTCCAGTGGTGGGAATATCGTTCACCCAAGCACAAAATTATACAAAATGGCGGCAGGATAGGGTATTGGAGATGATGCTTGTTCAAACTAAAATGATTAATAAAATCTTTGAAATAGATAATGTATTTTCGAGCGAAAGATATTTTTCAGGAGAGATTCAGAAGCTTAGACCAAGTGATACTACTACTTTTTATCTTGAATATAACATACCATCTAGGGAAGAATGGAATGTAGCTATAGCTTACCAAGATAGTCTTAGCAATATCAATGGATGTAAAGATCATCAAACTATATGGTATAATAAATATGTAGATTTTTGTAAGCTAGAAGTGACTCCGACAACTGCTGTCACTTGGGGCTGTATATCAGAAAACCATAAAATGATTTATAATCTTTTTGGAAATGTATCAGAATGGACTTCAGATGGCACAAGGTGCACAGGTGGTTCATTTGTCGATAATTTAGAAGATATTAAATCTACATCTTTAAAAGTAGCCACTAAACCTACAGCTTGGTTAGGATTTAGAAATGTGGCAAGATGGAAAAGTTGGAAAACTGAGTGACGAGTATAATGATGTTGATCAGATATGTGCATGATGTTCATCATCAAGCGATTAGGACATTACTTCCGAACTTTGCCCTTAGATTCAACAATATATTAAATATATGAGATTGCCCATTGTATATGCTTCACCAGAAGAAGCGCTCCAGATTGTTAAAAGTGGAGACCGAGTTTTTATTCACGGAAGTGCCCAAACTCCTACTAATATTTTACGTCATCTTTCATTACAATCAAATAGATTACGAGATGTAGAACTAGTTTTCATCAGTGTATTAGGAGATTTGTATGTGGACCAGCCAGGCATGGAAGAATCATTTAATATCAATGCACTTTTTGTCTCAGAGCCTATCAGAAAAGACGTGGCAGAAGGCAGAGCGGATTACGTACCAGTTTTTCTTAGTGAAATTCCAGAATTATTTAAAAGAAATGTACTTCCTTTAGATGTGGCTATCATCCAAGTTTCTCCACCTGACAAACATGGTTATTGCTCTATGGGTGTATCGGTTGACGTAGCTAGATCAGCCGTCAATACTGCGAAAAAAGTAATCGCTCAGGTCAATCCCAATGTGCCGCGAACGCACGGAGACGGACTTATCCATACTAAAAGATTTAGTGCAATGGTGTATTGTGAAGAACCATTAAAAGAAGTCGTGTTTGGAGGGAAAGTAGGAGAGGACGAACTAAAGATTGGTGAACACGTAGCCCAACTCATTGATGATAGAAGTACCTTGCAGATGGGTATTGGAGCCATACCAGATGCAGTACTCAGATGTCTAGGAAATCACAAAGATCTAGGTGTACATACAGAAATGCTGTCTGACGGTATCATAGATTTATTTGACAGAGATATTGTTACCAATAAATATAAATCAATCCACCCAAATAAAATCGTTACAGGTTTTGCATTAGGTAGTAGAAAACTTTATGATTATATAGACGATAATCCAGCTTTTACGTTTTTGGATATCGATTATGTCAATGACCCACATGTCATACGAAGAAATCCCAAAGTTGTAGCCATCAATAGTGCGATAGAAGTAGACCTTACAGGGCAAATTTGTTCCGATTCCATAGGTACATTCCAGTTTAGTGGGGTAGGAGGTCAAATGGATTTTTTAAGAGGCGCAGCATTGAGTGAAGGTGGAAAACCCATCATTGCCTTACCATCAAGGACAAAAAAAGGAGAACCTAGGATCGTACCATTTTTAAAACAAGGTGCCGGCGTTGTCGCTACAAGAGCACATGCACATTATATAGTTACAGAATATGGCTATGCCTATTTATATGGCAAGAATTTAAGACAAAGAGCAAAAGCGCTGATTGATATAGCACATCCTGATGACCGTGAAGCTTTAGAAATGGCTTGTTTTCAGCGATTTAAGGTGTTTTAAGTTTGTTGGATTCTTAAAATAATATGGTATAGTTTTTTAAATGCTTAAATCTTGAGTCTACTCCGAAAAGTCCCTTGATGAAATGAAATGTAAAATCTTGATTTCTACTACCTTGATAACCAGTCGATTACCTTCAGGGTGTAGGGAGAAAAACGGTTGATCATCATATTTTGATTTTTTTTCGGAGTTAACACAATCTTATATTTAATTTGGGTACGACCAAAAATCTTATTTCCAAAAAATCTCAGTTTTTGTAAAAGCAAAGTTATTACTACATTTGCATTTTGGCAAATCAAAACACGTATGCTTAATAATAAACAAATAGCCAATCAATTTGATCTTCTGGCAAAATTGATGGAATTGCACGATGAAAACCCGTTTAAAATAAGATCTTATGCCAATGCTTATCTGAGTCTCAGGAAATTGGAAGGTGATCTTAGTACAATGGGTAAAGAAGCTATTGCGTCAATACCCGGTGTGGGAAATGCTATTGCCGACAAAATAGAAGAATTGGTCACGAATGGTCAGATGGCTTTGCTCCAAAAGTATAAGGAAATGACGCCATCAGGTATCCAAGAAATGCTTTCTATAAAAGGCCTTGGTCCCAAAAAAGTGAAACAGATATGGAAGGAGATGGAAATTACCACTATAGGAGAACTCTTGTATGCATGTAATGAAAATAGACTTGTGTCTTATAAAGGTTTTGGTGAGAAACTTCAAGACGAAATAAAAAGCAAAATTGAATATTTCATGGATGCAAGGGGCAAATTTTTATACGCCCACGTTATCCATCATGGAGAATCTTTAGTAGAGAATTT
The DNA here is from genome assembly GCA_035326365.1 of Saprospiraceae bacterium. Lineage (GTDB taxonomy): Bacteria > Bacteroidota > Bacteroidia > Chitinophagales > Saprospiraceae > OLB9. The sequence goes on from DAOLFJ010000072.1 coordinate 5,856, forward strand.
AGGCAATACTTTTCCTGACCAAAAATTTAGTCTTTGTGGTGAGCTAAGAAGAAAAATGCCAGAAGTAGGTGGTATAGAGATTTTAACGGATTTAGAAATAAATGACATCCAAGCTGCTTTTCTAGAATTGAATGTCATTGAAGAAAATGGGCTACTTTATTACCAAAATATACCAGTTTCATTTTATCATGCATCTGCTGATTCGTTTTATAATCAACTGTTTAACTTATCTGGATCTGAATCTTTTTTGGAAGAAATCCAGATTCCTGAAGCAAATTATCAATCAGAAGAAGCTGTTTTTAATTCAATAAATCTTCAATACATTCCTGTTGAATATAGAGAAACAAAAGAAGTAATAAGCTTATACCAAAATGGCTTGACTCCGCCACAACTCATAGAAGTCACTGATATAAAGGGTATTATACATAATCACTCGACCTATAGCGATGGTCTTCATAGTTTAGAGCAGATGAGCGATTATGTCAAAGCTTTTGGTTATGAGTATTTTGTGATTTCAGACCACTCAAAGTCAGCTGGTTACGCAGGAGGATTGCAAGAAGATAGGGTAGTCATGCAATGGCGAGAAATAGACAGTTTAAATCTCAAGTATAATGAAACATTTAGAGTCTATAAAAGTATAGAGAGTGATATTCTATCTGATGGTTCTCTAGATTACAGCGAAGACTTGCTAAAGGAATTTGATTTGGTCATTGCTTCTGTTCATTCCGTTTTGAACATGGATATTGACAGAGCCACGTCTAGATTAATAAAAGCTATTGAAAACCCATATACTCGCATATTGGGTCACCCTACAGGTAGGTTGTTGCTTGCAAGGGCAGGTTACCCTATCGATTATAAAAAGGTCATAGATGCATGTGCTGCAAATGGTGTAGTCATGGAATTAAATGCCAATCCGCAGCGCTTAGACATTGATTGGACTTGGATTTCTTATTGCATGGAAAAGGATGTTTTAGTATCTATAAATCCCGATGCACACTCCAAAGAATCTATTCATTATGTCAAGTATGGGGTAGAAGCTGCTAGAAAAGGTGGACTCACCAAAAAAGCTTGTTTGTGTGCTAAATCTAGATATGAATTTGATGCATGGTTAAGCCAAAAATAAACATGCTTGTTAAACCTTTCTGTTTTCTGTTAATTACTTGTTAATCGGTAACATACAAGAAACAGAAATACTAGAAATATCATTTTTACACTTAATTTTGTGATCGTATTTAATCAAATTTCGTAATCTTTAAAAATTAATCAATAATGAAAAGTTTTAATTTATTAACTGTTTTAGTTATCGCTACTGTTTTCGTATTCACTTCTTGCAAGGAAAAAGCAGCCGATGATGCAAATGCTGCAGTAACAACTGAAGCTTCAACTGATCCTGCTGCAGCAGCAGCTGACGGTTCTACTTTAAGTGCAGGTGATGCAATGGCAGGTGGAGAAGCAGCAGCAACTCCTGTACCAACAGGTCCACTTACTTCAATTAAATTTGAGCAAGAAACTTATGACTGGGGTAAAGTAATGGACGGTGATAAAGTAACACACGTTTTCAAATTTAAAAACACTGGTAATGAGCCACTTATCATCAGTAATGCAAAAGGTAGCTGTGGATGTACAGTTCCTGAATGGCCAAAAGATGCAATCGCTCCAGGTAAATCAGGTGAGATCAAAGTAATATTTGATTCAAAAGGTAAAGGTGCAGTTGGTGGAAAAGAAGACACTAAAAAAGTGACTATTACTGCTAACACTGACCCAGCTGATACTTACTTGACTATCAAAGGTAAAGTAGATAAAAAAGAAGGTGAAGCAGCGGCTCAATAATTGGCAATTGTTAAAACAATCTTATAAAAAAGGCTGTTCTGTTCATCAGAGCAGCCTTTTTTGCTTAAAAATAATAGATATCAATAAAAAGTAAATTTTTTGAAAAATTATTTATCTCTCATTAAGTTTAGCCATACCGTTTTTGCACTACCATTTGCTATGATAGGCTTTTTTCTTGGTTATGAATCATCAGATAGTAGTTTTGAACCTTTGCTTTTAGTTTTGGTCATACTATGTATGGTTTTTGCTAGGAGTGCTGCTATGGCCTTTAATAGATGGTTGGATAGAGATATTGATGCTAGCAATCCTAGGACAGTAGTGAGAGAAATACCTTCAGGCTTAGTGTCAGAAAAAGCTGCCTTTTGGTTTGTAGTAATAAATTCTGCATTATTTGTAATGACCACCTATTTTATAAACACCATTTGTTTTGCATTAAGCCCTGTCGCATTGTTAGTCATTTTAGGGTATTCTTACACAAAACGTTTTACGGCATTCTGTCACCTTGTACTAGGTCTTGGACTAGCACTTGCGCCTGTGGGAGCATATCTGGCAGTTACTGGATATTTTGATTTAATCCCAGTCTTAATCGGTGGTTCAGTATTGTTTTGGGTCGCAGGTTTTGATGTCATTTATGCATTACAAGACGAAGGTTTTGATAGATCTAAAAAACTTCATTCTATACCTGTAGCATTTGGAACTAAAAATTCTATGAATCTATCTTCACTCATGCATTTTATATCTATTTGTTTGATCGTTTTAGCAGTTATCCTGTCTTCACAGTCGTTTGAATCTATTGGATTGCTAGGTTTTATTGGACTTGGGCTTTTTATATCGCTGCTTATCTATCAACATTTAATTATTAAACCAAATGATCTGTCTAGAATAAATCTTGCCTTTTTTACTACCAATGGTGTAGCAAGTTTAATATTTGGGAGTTTATTTATTATCGATTTGCTTATTTGATTGAAATTTTCATCGTTCTTTTTCAATTTGTTTATCTTTAGATATGTCCTAACCTATTGATTTTAGGCTACTAAGAGATTTTTAGCTACCTTTGCACTTTATTTTACAAAATTGTTATAATGACGTTTAGAGACCTTAATCTCAATAAACCACTTTGGACTGCACTCGATGAAGGTGGATATACCAAACCAACTACAATCCAATCAAAAGCTTTTTCGGTGATCATGTCAGGTAGAGACGTGCAGGGAATTGCGCAGACAGGTACAGGAAAGACGATTGCCTACTTGCTTCCACTACTCAAGATGTGGACTTTTAGTAAAGATAGACATCCACAAATATTAATTGTTGTCCCTACTCGAGAGCTCGTCGTACAAGTGGTTGCCCAAGCCGAGGAGATGGCAAAATATACCAATGCGGTAGTCAGAGGCGTATTCGGTGGTACGAATCTAAAATCTCAAGCTGCTGAAATTGCTGAAGGATTAGATATTATTGTAGGTACGCCAGGTAGATTGTTGGATTTGGGATACCACGGAGCGCTCAATCTAAGAATGATAAAAAAACTCGTCATAGATGAAGTAGATGAAATGCTTAATCTTGGTTTTAGGTCTCAGTTAGAACATTTGATGGATTTACTTCCTGAAAAAAGGCAAAATCTTATGTTTTCTGCAACGATTACAGATGAAGTAGAAGATTTAATAGGTGAATATTTTAATGCTCCTGAAAAAATAGAGGCAGCACCATCAGGCTCACCTTTGTCCAATATTAATCAATACCTATACCGAGTACCAAATTTTAATACCAAAATAAATCTATTGGAATTGCTTCTTGCTGAAAAGAAGGAAATGACTAAAATTTTGATTTTTGTGTCGACAAAAGCTTTGGCAGATGAGCTGTATGCAGGTATTGTAGAGAAATATCCGACTAGCACAGGTGTCATTCACTCAAATAAGGATCAGAATTATAGATTTAACTCCGTGAATCAATTCCAAAACGGTACATTCAGGATGCTGATTGCTACAGATATCATCGCCCGTGGACTTGATATTGAAGATGTGTCACACGGCATTAATTTTGATTTGCCTGACGAGCCACAAAACTATGTACACAGGATAGGGCGTACAGGTCGAGCAGACAAAAAGGGAGAAGCGTTATCACTCGTGGGAGATTTGGAAGCAGATTATTTAGATGAAATTCAAGAGTTGATGAATTATCAGATTCCTGTAGCTGCACTACCTGAAGACCTAGTTATATCTGATGTACTGACAGATGCTGAGATTCCAAAAGTACAGATGAAAAACATTCTAGGTAAAGTGCCAAAGATGAAAGAAGACACTGGTGCTTTTCACGAAAAGAAAGCCAAAAACAAAAAAGTAAATGCCAAGGTCAGGTATGTTACCAAGATGCAAGAGAAGTATGGGAAGCCTAAAACACGCGGACAAAAAAAGAAAAAGAAAAAATAAAAAAGGGGGACAAAATCCCCCTTTTTGTTTTTAGAATACTATACTAAGCAACACTGTCGAACCAGCTATGATCCATGGTATGGTTTTCATAAGTTCATTTGTGTATGCATTTGTATTGTCTTGTACAGATGTGTAATTATACTTGGGTCTTCTTGCCTTGATGGTTACATCAGATTGGAGTAACTTAGCTCGCGAATTTTCACGTGTTGCTTGAAAGTAACCCTTAGGTTTTAAACCCATTTCGAAAGGACTGTTGTAACTAATAAACGTTGTCATAATAAATATTTAAATTAGAATAAAATTTTGTTTAACATGTATATTTATATGTATTTAGTAATTATGTTCTTTATATTTTATAATTACAAAATTAAATATACATACATAACGCAGCAATTGGTGTAAATGTTTCATTATGAGACACTTTTGTGATAAACGCTATTTTTTTGTCGATGAATGTAGCTAAATTCCTGATTTTGGGAAATAAGTTTTAATTCCATACATTGAGTGAATGGAAAAAAGTTAGTTATCTAATGAAAATGCTGTATCCTTTATTTTATGGACAATACATCAATACTTTACAAAAGTAAATGCATCAACTGAAGAAGATTTGTCATCAAATAAATATCCTTCTTCACTAAACTTTTTCAATTCTTCAGGAGATGTACACTTGTTTCGTATGATGTAAGATGCCATAATCCCACGCGCTTTTTTGGCATTAAAAGAGACAAAAGTTCGTTTGCCATTTTTTTCTTCAAAGAAGTGTATATCAATAATTTTGGCTTTTATTTTCTTTTTGTCCACAGCTTTGAAGTATTCATTTGATGCTAAGTTTACCAAGTACTTTGAGTTGATATCCTTTAGATCTTCATTTAATAGCTTTGTAATTTTATCTCCCCAAAAATCATAAAGATTTTTTCCTTTTTTGTTTTCTAAGCTGATGCCCATTTCAAGCCTATATTCTTGCATCAGGTCCAATGGTCTTAAAACTCCATATAATCCAGACAAAATTCGTAGATGATCTTGTGCATAATTGATATCTGATGCGGTAAGTTCTTCGGCTTTGAGTCCTAGGTAAACTTCTCCTTTAAAAGTGAAAAGTGCAGAGCTACTGTTCTCTTGCGTATATTCTGGACTAAATTGTTTGTAACGTTGGTAATTCAGAATAGCTAATTTTTCACTAATATCCATCAGTTTCATTAAGTCACCTGGTTTTTTCTTTTTCATTATGGCTACCAATGTTTTTGTATTTGACAAAAGCCTTGGTAGTGAATAAGTTTCAGTTTTTTTGGGTGTATTGTCGAGTGTTTTAGCAGGGGAAATGATGGCAAGCATAGGTTATCGTATAAATTGAATAATGAATTAATAAAACGACGCTATCTCATTTTGGTTTAAAAACCAATAAAAAAGCCTCATTCAGATCATATCCGAATGAGGCTTTATATGTTTAAGATTAATTTCTTATCCTTTGATCAAGCTTGGTTCAGCAGCTGGAACTGCTTTATCTTCTTTTACAGGTAAAACTGTACCTATAACTTGAAGTACGTGATTGTCAGGTCCTTCATTTGTTGTGATAGTGATAGACTTGTTGATAGCACCAGTTCTTTTAGTGTCATATCTTACTTCTATTGTAGAGCTTTGACCTGGAGCAATTGGTTCTTTAGGCCATGTAGGTACTGTACAACCACATGATCCTCTTGCATTTTTAATAACTAAAGGCTCAGTACCTGTGTTTGTGAATTTTACTACTCTTAATGGCTCTGAACCATTTTCAATAGTACCATAATCTACTGTCAAAGACTCGAAAGTCATTTTTGAATCTGCTTTTTCTACTGCTGCCGCTTCTGAAACTGCTGCTACTTGTTCAGCTTTGATTTGTGCAGACTTCATAGAAGCTTCTTTTTTAAGATCGCCAGCTGTTTTTACTGGAATTGGTGCTTTTTCGCTTACTTGAGCAGAAAGAGAGAAACTCACTAATACTAATAATGAAAATAAAACTTGATTCATCCTTTTTAATTATTTAATGTTAATAATATTACTTTTGAAGTACAAATATAATGCTATAAATGAACTTGACAAATAAAAAGTTCTAAACCCGCTGTTAAAGTACTGTTAAGGAGCTGATGAGAAGGTTAGCTTCCTCCTTTTATCTAGTGATTTTAGATCATTAAATTTGGTAAGTGAAGTGGATATTGATGAAATTCGGAATTAAATTTTAAAATCAAAAACTTTGCAAATCAGATTTTAAAAATCATATTAATTCAAGATATTAAGTTAGTTATCTTCTAATAATTTAATATCCCATATAATTCCAAGCGGAGTCGTAATGTCCTTCTTTCTCTACATGATTAATTAATGAAACAAATAGTGGATGCTGACCCAAAGTGGCACTATCTCCCACCAATACCAATTTTTTCTGAGCTCGAGTCATGGCAACATTCAGTCGTCGTTCGTCTTTGAGAAAACCTATCTCACCATTTTCATTACATCTTACCAATGAAATATATATAAGCTCCTTTTCTTGTCCTTGGAATCCATCTATGGAATTTACTTCTATATCCATCGCTCTCAAGTCCGCATCTTCACTGATTTGATTTCGTACATAACGCACTTGTTCTGAATATGGACTAATAATACCTATCGACACACCTAGTAGTTTCTCTCTATTGGCCAAAATATGCTCTCTGATGATAAAAAACTCTCCATGATTGGCATAACTTCGATGTTCATTATTCATCACTTCTTCAAAGCCACATCCAGCAGTATCTATCAATACCAATGGCAATTGATCGTTTCTAATGGTGCGATTGGCTACATCTTGGTGTGAAATCAGTTGATTACCATAGTATTTTTCATTAGAAAAGCCCAAGATTTTATGATGCATCCGATATTGTTCATTCAAGAGCGAACTAAAGGAAATATGGTCTGTCATGAGGTCTAGGATTGTAGTCTCGAGTCCGAGTTTGACAGCTTCTGTGCTTTTGACCGTCGGTGGTAATTGTTTGTGGTCTCCAGCAAGTATAACTCTTTCAGCCTTGAGTATGGCATTCCAACATTCAGGTTCCAAAGCTTGAGAAGCTTCGTCGATAATCACCGTTTTAAAATGTAAATCATTCAAAATCCTATTGCTGACACCTATCAAAGTTGTTGCTATCACTTGACTGCCAAGCACTATGTCGTCTATGAGTCTGTCTTCGAGTTCTATGGCCCATTTGCGAAGTTCTCGGGCTTCTTTTCTTAATTCACGTCTTTCATCACGCTCTTCGGGACCAAAATTCCTTTTGAATTGAGATGCTTTTTTGTCTGTCTCGTGTGCTTGTATCTTTACTTTTTTGATGTGATTCCAGTCTTGGTGATTTCTCACTTTTTCTTCTATCGTCAAATGCATTAAGTCATCATGGATACGTGTGATATTACCTACACGAAGTACAGAAATGCCACGCATAGATAACCTTTCTGCAAGGAGATCTACTGCATTATTGCTTGATGCACAGACAAGTATGCGTTTTTCGCTTTTGAGCAATGTCTCTACAAGGGCCACAAGCGTCGTCGTCTTTCCAGTGCCAGGCGGACCATGAATGATAGCAAGATTTGGTGCCTTGAGAGATGATTTTATAGCTTCTTTTTGAGAATCATTGATATCTTTACGATGGTCAATGTGTCCATCTATTTCTATGGCTAATGGATATTGTTCTAATGATTGTTTTGCAATGCCATCACGTATAATCTTGTGGTAATCCTTTTTGGTATCAATGATAGATCTGATAGCTTTTTCCATCACTTTATATGGTTTGTCATCATAAATGACTTCTACTCCTGTGAGGCCACGATCAAAGATATCCATTCTATCCGCTTGATCTGTATGCAAAAGCAATCTCATTTTGTCTCCACGTACAGCAGAAACAACTACCTTAAATTCTACTTTTTCGTCTTGTATATTAAAAATAGACGCTGCCATTCCTTCTGAAAAACGATGGCTATTTTCTAGATTTTTTGTCCGTTGTACTTCTATTTCTAAGTATTCACCGATGGTATAAGACTTCCTAATGATGTTGACCGGATACCATACAAAGCCAACATTGACTTTCTGTTGCATGGTTTTACTCTCATTCAGTGACTTAAAAAAAGCTTCATCATGTTTTCTTTCTGCATCAATGGCTTTCAGTAAAGTTTGGTATCTGTTTTGATCTTGACTCATAGGGGACAAAGGTAGGGAAAATGATTGAATGATTAAATGGTTGTTAAATCAAGGAGAATGTACAAATGATGGATTGGTTATAAAGGAAATTGGATTGAACAGTTTACAGCTACCTAAAAATAGATCTTACTCCTAAAAGTTCAAATTTCTAGTATCTTTACACCAAAATATGTAAAGAATGGATAATGTTTTTATAAAAAATGGAGTTTATTTAGGAGTTAGTAAAATATTGATTTTTTTAATTGGCAATTTTTTTTATTCTGATTATAGGTCATCGGTATTTTCATTAATCTTTGATTTATTTGTTAATATCTATTTTATGTACAGAGCTATTGAAGAAGTAAAATCAATGAATCAGGGTAATGTTTCATTTGAAGAAGGATTTAAAGCTAGTTGGTTGACTTTAGCTTTAGGTATGACAATGTTTGATTTATTTGTGCATGTTATTTATTCATTTTTTACAAAATTTGAATTTACTGAGTTTTTCTATGGGGTCGTGAAAGTACTTTTTAGTATGCCAGGTAATTTTATTAGTGGTGCAGTTTTTGCCGCTATTATTTCAGCTATCATGAAAAAAGAAGGAATTAGATATAAATTGTAGCTCTCTAATTATGATCAGATTCACGATTTAGATTCTATTGTAATAAGTCCATTTCAATTATCAAGAGTTGCCATATTACAAATTTTTCATATCTTTACCACAAATTTAGTTGATTATGCAGAATCATCCTATTAGGTTTGGGGTTTATGCCGGAGGAATGGTGGTTTTATTTAATCTGATATTGTATTTTGTTGATAAAACCTTGCTTGCTAGTGTGAGCTCATTGATTGAGTTTGTAGTTGTTATTTATTTTATGACAAAAGCAGTAAGTGCAACAAAATTGGATTTAGGTGGATTCATAAGTTTTAGAGAAGCATTCAAACCTGCTTGGCTTACTTTCATCTTAGCAACAACCATTGTAGTTTTATATACTTTTGTATTAATGAATTATATAGATCCAGGACTCAAAGATATTATAAAAGCCATGCAACTTGATGCCTTTGAGCAAGCATCAGAATGGCTCAAAATTTCTGAAACTGATAAAGAAACGATGTTGACATCTATTGAAAATTCTGATTCATTTGGCATGAAAAGTATTGCTTTTGGCCTTCCTTTTTCATTTATATTTCCTGGTGTATTCTACTCGATGATCATGGCTTTAATCATGAAAAAAGAGCAACGCATCATACAACCTTAAAAAAGATAACCTTGGACATATCACTCGTCATACCACTATACAACGAAGCAGAATCACTGCCCGAACTTCATGATTGGATAGTGAAAGTCATGCAAAAACATGGCTACAGCTATGAAATTATTTTTGTAGATGATGGAAGCAAAGACGGTTCTTGGCAAGTGATCGAAGCGCTCAAAAGTAGAAATGCTAATGTCCGTGGTGTTAAATTCAGAAGAAATTATGGTAAATCTGCTGGATTGAACGTAGGTTTTGAACGTACTCAAGGTGATGTAGTGATTACGATGGACGCCGATCTTCAAGATAGTCCTGACGAGATTCCAGAACTATACGAAATGATCAAAAGTCAAGGCTACGACTTGGTTTCAGGATGGAAAAAGAAAAGATACGACCCAATTTCCAAAACAATTCCAACTAAACTATACAATTATGTAACTAGCAAAATGTCGGGCGTACACCTGCATGATATGAATTGTGGACTCAAAGCGTACAGCCATGATGTTGTAAAAAATATCGAAGTGTATGGCGAGATGCATAGATACATTCCTGTCATAGCCAAGTGGGCAGGATTTACCAATATAGGTGAAAAAGTGGTACAACATCAAGCAAGAAAATATGGTATGACTAAGTTTGGAATGTCGAGATTTATCTACGGACCCTTAGATTTGTTTTCCATTATGTTTATGGGGAAATTTGGCAAACGACCGATGCACTTTTTTGGTGTCATAGGTACTTTTATTTCGATCGGCGGGATAGGTTTGTTAGCATGGTTAAGCATAAGTAAGTTATTCTTTGATACCATTGGAATAGCAGATCGCCCTGCTTTTTATCTAGGTATTTTGATGGTGATTGTAGGTGTGCAGCTTTTTATTGCTGGATTTCTAGGTGAGTTGATCAGTAGGAGTGCTACAGAGCGGAATACTTATAAGATTACTGAGGTGATATGAGATAGAATTTAAATTGGAACTATTTCGATATTTAAATTTTTAATTATCACGTACCAAGTTTCCATTTTCATTAATGTTTTATTTAGGGTATGTTTAAATTTTTATGAATTTGTAGTTCATTAGCAGCGCTTGTTAGTGACAATTGGGGGAATGGTAATAAATAGGGAACCAAAGTTCTTAAAAAGGTGTTTAAAATTTTAAAAGTAAATGATATGGGATTAGTACATGCAGAAATAGAAATCATCAATGGCGGAGACATCGAGATGGTTAGACGCAACTTGATGGATAAAGATGAAATCAGGCGCATGTCTGTAACTATGCTTGTGGATTCAGGAGCATATAATCTATGTATCAATGAAGTGATCCAAGAGCAAATGGAATTTCCTAAAGTAGAGAAACGAAAAGCACAAATGGCTAATGGATCCATAGAAGAATTCGATGTAGTAGGAAATGTTGAAGTTCGTTTTAAAAATAGAGCCACAACGTGCAGAGCTATGGTTTTACCTGGTGATTCTGAGCCACTTTTTGGAGCTATCCCTATGGAAGATATGGATTTAATAATTCATCCATTAAAGCAAGAGCTACTAGTTAATCCCGAGCATCCATATTTTGCACAAATGTCACTTAAGTAGTTAATTTGATCGGAACTTCTTAAGGTCATTTTTAGTTGCATTATATAGCATAAGTTTAAAAATGACAAAGTTATCAAACTACGTTGTTCCTTCTGCAGAAAAAAATGGTTGGACCATCAAAAAAGCTGGGAGAACAAATACTACATCTTCTTTCGAAAGAAAAGAAGACGAAATTAAATTTGTTAGAGAGTTGAGCAAATCTGAAAAAAACAGAATTATATGTTCATAAAAGAAATGGAATCGTACAAACTAAATATTCATACGTTTAGCATAATCTGATGAAAGTCCTACAAAGGAAATTGAAAAAATGACAAAGCCAGAATTTATAGATGAAATTAAGGATTGGAAAGATGCTTTATAATTTATATAGATACC
>DAOLFJ010000432.1:0-3300 GCA_035326365.1 Saprospiraceae bacterium
GAAAATCAAGTCTGTTTCATTTTATAAACGCCAAGACATTAATAAATAACTAAACCGAAAAAACTCGCCTTTAAAATTCGAACTTCATCTTTTATGTTGAGGGAACTTCGTAAAGAACGACTTGAGTTATTCTTTCGTTCTGGCTCATACAATTTTCTGTTCTTTAAGCTATTTTTCAATGTTTTGTCTAAAAATGAAAAGGCCGGTTAGGAAGAGCGTATAACTTTACTAATCCATTTCGTCAGCAACTTTTGGCAAAAACTTATTAGTCTTTGCTCCAAGCGATTTTATATATTCTGCGCGATTTACCAGATTTCCAGTGCCATTGGTTAACTTTTTCATAGAGTCATGATAGGTATTTTGGGCAGTATTTAACTGTTTACCTAGTTTATCCATATCTTCCGCAAATCCTACAAACTTATCATACATCTTGCCAGCTTCTTCGGCTATTTCCATCGCATATCTATTTTGTTTGTCATTGCGCCACATACTTTCCACGGTCTTCAGCGTGGCAAGTAGGGTAGACGATGTCACGATTACAATATTCCTATCAAATGCATAAGTGTAAAGGTTCGGGTCGAGTTGCAGTGCTGCACTGAAAGCTGTATCAATGGGAATAAACATTAAGACAAAATCAGGACTTTCTACCTTATAAAGATCATGGTAGTTTTTCTGTGATAAAGTATTTATGTGATTTGTAATAGCCAACACATGAGCTCGATGAGCTGTTTTTTGTGTATCGTCATCATCTGCATTGATCATATTTTCATAAGCTATTAGCGAAACTTTGGAGTCGATGATGAGTTTTTTTGCATCGGGTAAATGTATCACTAGATCTGGTTTGTAGAGTTGTCCTTGGTCATTTCTTTCTGAAACTTGTACGAAATATTCTCTATTTTTTACCAAGCCAGATTTGTCCAAAATAGACTCTAAGATAAGTTCGCCCCAGTTACCTTGTTTTTTATAATCACCTTTGAGTGCGCGCGCAAGATTATTTGCATCTTTGGAGACTTGATCACTTTTTTCATACAAAAATTTCATTTGTTCTTTGAGCGATTCATGCCTTTGTACCGTTTCTAGATTTGTTTTTTCTATTTTATCTTCAAATGTTTTTATCCTTTCTTTGAGAGGTTCCAAAACTTCTTTCATGCCGAGTTTCTGTTTTTCATCCATCTCAGCAGACTGTTTTGACAGGATACGGTGAGCTATATTCTCGAATAAATGCAACTTTTTATCAGCATCCGTCACTTCATTTTGATACCGTTGAAGTAGATTTTGATAATCAGATGTAGTAGATGCAAGTGCTATTTCAGTAGCTTTTAGTTGATTGGTAGTTTGCTGAAAGTCATTCTTTAACAGTGTCACCTGACTATTTAGTAAGATAATTTGCTCCATTTGTGAAGCGGTTTTATGATTTAGTACTTTGACCTTACTATCAAAAACTACATAAAATACCAATGCTGTAATCAACATCGCAGACAAAATACAAATTACGGCAGTAGTCGTGGTAATTGTAAACATAAATGATTATTTTGGGTATAAAATAATAACAAATATCCATACATCAAGCAGTAATCACCTCAAGCGATTTCTGAATGAGTGTGCTAATGGTTTTCTGACTATCTTGACTGAATTGACCAGTCACCCTATTAGCTATAATAGCATTAAGAGAGATGGCACGATGTCCTAATTTCTGTGCAAGTCCATAGATACCAGCGGTCTCCATCTCAAAATTGGTGGTAGCAATATCTTGATATCTTATATTTTTAAGTGTGTCAAGATAGTGGGTCGCACGTGGTTTTAGCCTTAATTCACGGCCTTGTGGTGCATAAAATCCAGCTGCTGTCACAGTAATTCCAGGAATACAAAAGTTTTTAAATTTTTCCAATAACTTAGGATCTCCTGAAGACAGATAGGGTTTCACTCCAGGCAATATATCGATGAGTAGGGCAGAAGCTTGGTTGCGAATATCAACCTCTGCATCTGATGCATCTTCTTCATAAAAGTGCATCAATCCATCCAAACCCACACTATAAACAGACATAACATAACTATCTACTGGAATCTCTTCTCGCATAGACCCTGAAGTTCCGATCCTAAAAATATCTATGGAAGAAATTGTTTCCTTGATCTCCCTTTTCTCCAAATCTATATTAAACAATGCATCCAATTCATTTAAAACTATGTCAATATTGTCTGTACCGATTCCTGTAGAGATCACGGTAAGATCGACGCCATTACATCGTCCTGTTGTAGTTTTAAATTCTCTTTTTTGGGTAGTGAAGGTCACATTATCAAAATATTTCGTCACTTCATCTACTCTATCTGGATCACCCACAGTAATGATTTTAGAAGCTACATGTTCAGGTCTAATATTTAGGTGATAGACACTACCATCAGGATTTAATATAAGTTCAGAATGTTTTATCATGGTATATTTATTTAGATATCAATGATTAGGTGTATGATAGAAATAATTACGTAATGCAAAGATATAAAATAATTTATAGATGATACATAGTTTTAATATGAAAGTGGTGTAAATGCTCTAGATAATAAAAGGACAGAATAATTTAAATATTATTAAGGACATGTTATCTGTGTCGTACTAAGAACGGATCCATTCATTTTTAATATGAAGCACTGTCCTTGATAATTCTTAAGGATTATGCCTTTTTCAGGATTGTCTAGGTATAATGTACCATTAGAAAGGTGAAATTCTGTGAGAGGGTTGTCATTGTTGAATCCTATTCTTGGGAAATCTTCGCATGCATCACCTAAACCGTTATTATTTAAGTCTGTTTGGAATGGATTGGGAAGATTCGGACAGTTATCTACGGTGTCAAAGATGCCGTCACAATCTGTATCTGTAGCTTCACACGCATCTCCTACACCGTTGTTATTACAATCGAGTTGGTCTGTATTTGCTACAAGTGGGCAATTGTCGCAATCATTGCTAAGTCCATCATTATCATCATCTGGTCCACCATTTATGGTCAAGTGTAAGGTCAATGTGTCAGGGCAATTATTATTTACAGTATTGAAAAAATAATAGGTACCTGATGCAGTATACGTCGTACTATCTACCCAAGTGAATGAATTGCAATGTTCTTCATATTGATGGGTATTGGTACCAACGGAGTCAATAGTTAGGTATAAAGTAGCTTTAAAACATTCATTAATATAGTAAACAAAGGTGCCACTCTGAGTATATATACTGTCATTTATTTCCCAAGCATACAGATTGCAAGCTGTAACTTCAGAGCTATATTGGCTTCCAGAATTTGTAATTGTTAATTG
>DAOLFJ010000433.1:0-3297 GCA_035326365.1 Saprospiraceae bacterium
GTTGGGATGGTACTAACTACACCTATTACAGGTCTTTCTGCTAGTACAACTTATTATGTCAGAGTGAGAGCTGATATAGGTGGATGTTTTAGTACAAATTCTGGAAGCCTTACAGTTTTAACAAACTGTACTGCTGTTACAATTCCAATTACAGAAGGTTTTGAAGACAATATAAATGGTTTAGACTGTTGGAGAATTTCGCTAGTTTCTGGTACAAACAACTGGGGGATTGCGACTGCCCCGTCATCAGATATCTCCGCAGCACAAAGTGGTACTGATTTTGCAATCAAATCATTTTCAACATCTAATGCTTTACTGACATCACTGCCACTTAATTATTCTACTGTTAGTAACGGCACAAGGATAAATACTTATTTACATAGACATGCATCAGCACATGTAAATGATCAATACAAAATATTTGTAAATACATCCAATACATTAACGGGTGCTACTGAAATATTTTCATTATTTTCTCAAACGAGTCAGGTACCCACAGTACCTTCTACTGGATGGTATAATTATTTAATTGACATTCCGTTAAGTTATCACGGAGAACCATTAGTCTACATAATCTTTCAAGGAATTACTACTTCAGGTTTCTCTTCTTATGATTTAGGTATTGATGACTTTAAAGTAGAGTATATCCCAACTGATGCTGTCGATTGGGGTAATCTTCAATTCCCAGGATCAGGAACCATATATACCACAAATGCCTTCGATACTTATGGTCAAACTTATGAGCCTGGTGTAACAGAAGGTGCTGGTCAAGGTACAGGAGTTTTGGCCTGGTTAGGTTATAACACAGCAGATACAGACCCAAATACTTGGACAAACTGGATTCCTGCAACATTTAATGTGCAAGTTGGCAATAATGATGAATTTATAGGAACAATCCCGGCTAATACATTGACACCAGGTACCTATTACTATGCGTATAGATATCAATTAAGTGGCGGTCCATTTGTATATGGTGGTTATAAAGCAAGTGGTGGTGGAATTTGGGATGGTTCTAATAATGTTAGTGGGGTATTGACAGTAAATGCTTGTCCTTCAGTAAGTGCTTCTGCTACAATGACGACTATTTGCCAAAATACTAGCACAACCATATCAGCAACGAGTGCAAATCCAAATTACACTTATCTTTGGAATCCGGGTAGTTTAGTAGGTGCATCGCATTTAGTTACTCCTATGTCTTCTACAACATACACTGTTACTGCTACAGATTTAAGTATCGCCTGTTCAAATACGGGAACTGTTACTATTATGGTAAATCCAGTCCCATCGGCCGTTGAAATTATTCCAACAGCGGTTGTCGTGTGTACAGGTGGCAATGCTGCATTATTGACTGCAAGTGGCGGTAATATTGATATGAATGGAAAAATAGGCGCAGGTGTAGCATTAAACACATTATCTACCCCTTATAAAGCATTTTGGGGTGGTAACAGAACGCAGGCGTTATATTCAGCTGCGGAATTAAATTCTTTAGGCTTGGTAAGCGGCAGCAGCATTTTATCCATCGGATATGAACTGCTTAGTGGAACTCCTTTGCAGATGAACGATTTTGAAATAAAGATTGGTCTAGTAAGTAATACAACACTTGGCACAGCATTCATTAGCGGCGCTTCATATGTTGTATTTTCAAACACAACATATTTACCAAGTTCTGGAACAGGACCTATAGACTATGCTCTATCTAGCCCGTTAGTTTGGGATGGAACATCATCATTATTAGTAGAAACATGTTTTAATAACAATAACGGCGGTGGAGTTGCCTCTAATTCACTTTCAGTGCAATCAAGTACTGTCTCAACAGGCTTAAACCTATATCTTTCGCAAGATAATGAGGCAACTGTTTGTAATAACCTTACTGCCCCGTCAAGCACAACAAATCGTCCAAACCTAAGAATGACACATCGAATTCCAACTGAAATTACTTGGAGCGGTTTAACTGGACTTTTTACAAATATGTCAGCAACAAATGCCTATTTAGGAGAAGATGCAACATCAGTTTACGCTTTACCTCCAAGTACAACAACTTATACCGCAACATCTTCTTCAACTAATGGTTGTACTTCTTCAGCTTCCGTTACAGTAGGGGTAGAAGGCACCATAGTTAAAAACACAGCAGATGCAGGATTAAATTCTTTAAGAAGTGTTTACAATTGTATCACCGAAGGTGGAACAATCACCTACGACCAGCCAACAACGACTGCTACCGTACTTACCACTCCGCTCAATATTACCAAAAGTGTGACCATCCAAGGATTAAGTGCAGCTTCAAGACCTGAGATCACGGTTCCAACGGCAGGTGTAAGCGTAGATGCAACAAAAACACTGACTTTACAAAATGTGGATGTGAAATCTAGTGGGACGGCGACGTTTACAGGTGCAGGTGATGTATCCATCACAGGTACAACAGTTGGTAAACAATAATAATCTTTTCATCATCAAATAAATATCGTAGATATGAAAAGTATAAAAATGGTTCCAATCAATGATTATGTCTCCCTCAAAATGGAGGTAGATAGACTCAATGATATCGTCGACGACCTTACTTCTAGACTTGCAAAGGTGAATCAAGGAAGTAATGGAGCTCTAGAAAAAGGAATTATTGTCAGCTCAAAAGGATTAAGCCAATTTATCAAAGTTTCGGATATTGTCTTAATTAAAGCGGATAGTAATTACTCCACCATCTACCTAAGCAACGGAGAAAGCATGTTTACATCCAAAACCCTAAAATATTGGGAAGAAAAATGTAATGCTTCTTTTTTGTACAGGGTTCATAAGTCTTATATTGTCAATGGTCGTAAGATAAATACGTTCGAACCGAAGACAAGAAAGCTTGTACTAGATGGTGACATCACTGCATATTATACGGAACAAGGACGTCAATTATTGATGGGCCTTAGACAGTAAATTTAAAATAATTAGAAATGAAGCCTTCTGTAGCACCTTGTGACAGAAGGCTTTTTTTATACTGCAAATTGCAGGTTCTATTTTCGGGAATACTATCTAACAAACCAGAAACTATATGTATAAATCCCCATTATCAGGTCGTGTCATAAATTTTGGAATGAAGGCATAGATATCATCGTTTTGATTAATGAGTTCACCTGCTTTTAGAAAACTTCCATCAGGTTTTTCATTTTAAAAATATACATTGTTGTCTTTTTGAAAACGAATGCATGCAATAAATC
Source organism: Saprospiraceae bacterium (assembly GCA_035326365.1). Lineage (GTDB taxonomy): Bacteria > Bacteroidota > Bacteroidia > Chitinophagales > Saprospiraceae > OLB9. The sequence goes on from DAOLFJ010000433.1 coordinate 3,201, forward strand.
TAAGCTTTTAACCCGCAATATGCGTTAGAACTTTGTTATGAAAAGCTAAAATGCAATAAATCAGCTATTTATATTCGAAAAGCGTAGCACCGCTACG
>DAOLFJ010000434.1:0-3296 GCA_035326365.1 Saprospiraceae bacterium
CAGTTGGTGATGTTTCGGTCATTGCTGATACAGCTGGGTGCGTCACCGTAGTTGCTGCCAAAGCAGTTATTCCGCTGAAGTTAATTTGGTTTGCTAAATCACTATTGTATCCTGCTAATAAAGCTTTTAGGTCATCTGCACTTTTTTGAGGGCATGAGCGGCCAATTTCATTATGGCTTTCCATGTTACCTGTGTGCGCTTGATGTTGTCCGCCTCCCCACAATACTAGGAAGTGCGCCCCGTGAGATTCTTCTGTTGAATACCTTTCGTAGATATCTCGGTTTTTAATTACGGCTTTAATACCTCGCTCCATCTTGTCGGCATCGGGATATGCTTCACTGCGCATAATTATTTTATCGCCATCTACCCAAGCAAAATAATGGTTACCATTGTCGTGCTTAAATGTTATAAATCCAGGATACTCCGAAGATTTTTTTTCGATCTGTTCTTGATATTCTCTACAGATCAAATAGTCGTCATGAACGTTCGTTGCCATTTTAGAATTTGTTTTGTTTATGTAAAAGTAAGCTTTTTGTATGCTTTAGTGTAGTTTAATTAGTATCTATTTAAAATTAGTTAGCCATTATGAAGTTCTAAAGCAATTTTTATGTGTATAACTAACCCAGATAGTATAAATCTAAAACTAAGCTATTAGAAATTAAGGATTTTTATTGAGTTTAAATGTTTCCATTATTTAGCAGAATACCGAAACTGATGAATATAAAAAGCAGTTTAAAATATAATGGGATTTTACTATTCTAAATAAATAATAAAATTGAAACCTAAAAAGAAGAAAAAGTTAAGCCCGCATTATGCCTTAGAACTTCTGAATTTAGATCGAAAGGCCAATAAAATATATATTATAAGGCTTTTTTCTCCAATTCTTACCTGACCTAGTAAAGACCAATGAATCGATAAAGTTACGAACATCTACCTCCCACCCGGTGGACAATGCATCTTCAAATAATTAGTATATAATGTCGATAGATGCTCGAATGTGCCTTCACCTTCTGATATGCTATGACTCCGATTTGGATAAGGCATGAATTGGAATTGTTTATTGTGCTTGATCAGTTCATTGACGAGCATTTCTGCATTGGCGTAATGTACGTTGTCATCACTAGTTCCATGGATATACAGTAAATTGCCTTGCAGATTTTTTGCGTGTGTGATGGGTGATCCGGCGAAGATATCAGCCATACTTTCTTCGGGAAGACCCATATATCGCTCCTGATATATATTATCATACGTCAGTTGGTTGGCTACTGCAGCTACTGCTATACCTGTTTTGTATATTTCGGGATGTTGAAACATAAGATTTAGTGTAGCGGTGCCTCCACCACTCCAGCCCCATACTGCTATTCGCTCTGGATCCACATAAGGCCATTTCAAAATTTCTTTGGCAGCCAGTGCTTGATCTCGGATATTTATCACCCCGATTTTGCGATAGATACTCTTGCGCCATTCCCTTCCTTTCGGAGCTGGCGTGCCTCTATTGTCCATACATATATAAATATAGCCATCTTCACGCATGCTGCCACTATATAAACCATTATCTGCAACACCATAGGCATCGTGTACCTCGGCTCCCCATGGTTCTGTGTAGACATAAAAAACAACGGGATATTTTTTTGATGGATCAAAGTTATTTGGCTTTACCATCCAGCCATCCATTTCTATGCCATCAGAAGTGTTTACTTTAAAGAATTCTACCATTTTTTCTTCTTGTGCTTCCTTAAGCCTGGCCTTTATGCTTTTACTTTCATTGATTGCTTTATGGGTTGTCATATCTAACAATTCTGCTAAAGGACGTGTAAAACTATTCGAAAAGCTATGTTGTGCATATTTGCCATTAATAGAAATACTGTACTCGTGTGTGCCTTCTTGCTCTATAGGAGAGATCATTTCCAACTTTCCTTTTCCGTCCAAGGTTGTTTTGTATAAATATTTTTGGGTAGCATTTTGGGGAGATGCTAGAAAATATACAGCATTGGATTTTTCATCTATCCATCTAGTATCCATTACATCATAGTCTCCCTTGGTAATGCATATTTCTTTGCCATTGTTTTTATGGGTTGGAATTTTATACATATGTCGCCAGCCATCTTTTTCAGTCATCCATAAAAATGCTTTACCGCCATCCACAAATGTAAATTTATGTCTAAAATCTAAAGCATAAACATCCTCCCAAGGTGTATAGACATCTATCCAAGCGTCATCTTTTTCGGTATAAACCAATTGGGCTTCACCACTAGTAGGATTACATGAAAATATTTTAGTCTCGTTTTGATGACGGTTTAGTTGTTGGACAAAAACTTCATTAGCACTTAGCCATTCCATGCGAGGTAGATAGTTTTGATTGGGAATACCAGGTATTTTTAACCAAACGGTTTTTTGGGTAGATAGGTCGATGACACCAATTTTCACTGGCGAAGGTGGATATCCTATCTTTGGGTATTCTACGGGGATAATTTGAGAGTATGTGGAATCCGTATTATTGATCATATAAAAATCCCGAATTTGATTAGCATCTGAATTCCAAAAAGATATCTGCTTGCTATCGGGACTCCATTGAAATCCATCCCTACAAGCAAATTCTTCTTCATATACCCAGTCAAAGGTACCATTGATGAGTTTGCGATTTCCATTGGTAGTCAAGGCTGTAATCAAGTTATTGGTGAGATCTTCTACATAAAGATTATAATTGCTCACATAAGCGACTTTACTATTATCTGGTGAAAACTTGGCAAACATTAAGCTTGATTCGGGTAAAGATTCACCTAGTTTTTTTAAACCCTTGGTCTTTAAATTAAGTACCCAATAATCTCCTCGAGTATCTAGGCGCCATACTTTCTGTGTGTTGGTGAAAATCAACATTAGGTTTTGATCATTAGAAAAAGCATAATTGCGGATACGTAAATTTTCGCTTTCACCTTTTGGGGTCAATATTGCTTTGGATATAAATACAGACTTTGTATTATCTGGAAGTGTGTATTGCATCAATTCACCTTCCTCTATTTTAAAATAACTACTTCCTTCTTTTGCCCACCGAATATTACTTTGCCCTGAAAGAATAAAGACAAAATTCAAAATCAAAATAAAAACAACACTACAACGGATTACTAATTTCATTTGAATGGAGATTTAAAATTGTGGACCAAATGTAAGCAAAAGGATTAATAAATTACATTTTATCAAACACATAAATCATCCGAGTAGTGTATGTCTACATTTTTATTGGTTTAGAGTATGTTTAAATTTTTATTGCCTTATAATCAATATCTTATGAACCTGAC
>DAOLFJ010000435.1:0-3273 GCA_035326365.1 Saprospiraceae bacterium
TTTGTTTATTATTATTTTGATAATTTTTACGGTGCAAAGATGAGATGTGTAGATGTCTGTAATGTTTAAGCAAAATGCAAAAAGTGTAAAAAAGTGTAAAAAGGGAGATTTATTGGGTTGGGATTTGGTGAAATTGGTGGATGCCGCTAAAGCTGCACACGATTGCTTGATTTGCTAAATTGGGAAATTGTTGATTTGTTAATTTCACGCAATTTTAAATTTATCAATTCATGATTTGAATCAAAAGATATAATTATTAAATTTTCATTTGTTTACGTGATTAGCATTTTTCGTCAAAAAAGGTGGGTTGGCTTTTCAACATGGCTATTTTTGATCAATAATGTCACCTATACTATTCTTATCAGCTTGTTTTTTTATTGGCAATTGTTTGATATATTTGTATAAAATTTCGGTTTTTGTTAAATCATTTTTTTCAATTCTAAGATTAGAAACTTGGCTTTACATGGTTCGCATTCTTTAATCTTTTAAATATTCAACATGAGTCTTACATTGGAGCTAAAAATAATACAACCAGACGAAGATAAGTCTAATGAACTTTACACTTCAGATAATGGCCAAGAATTAATGCATATGATGGATGCATTTTACCTTGAAGTTGGATTTAACGTACCATGGGTAGGGTATGTTATATTGAACAATAATCAAGTGGTCGGTACGGCAGCATTCACAGGAAAACCTGTCGACAACACTGTCGAAATATCATATTGGACATTTAAAGAATGGGAAGGTCAAGGTATTGCATCATTTGCTTGCAAAGAATTAATTTCTATTGCAAAAAACACATCTCCTTCTGTTATTATAACTGCCAAGACCTTACCAAAACATAATGCTTCAACGAAAATTCTACAAAACAATAATTTTAAGTTTGTCAAAATTGTCCAAGACCATGAAATTGGAGATGCATGGCTTTGGGTACGTGATCATTAAATTAGTTATATTTTCATAAAAAAACAATGCTTGATCTCCATAAAAACCAAACTGATTTTATATGAGATATACTAGATTTTCCTAGATTTAATTCTATTAAAAACTATGAGTCTATTACGGAGTATTCATTAAATTGAACTGCCTTTTTGAAGGCTTTACAATGGTAAATGTGTCACCGATTGCCGGTTTTTCATGGTGGTTTACTGGCTCAAGAATATATCTATAGATACTACGACTTTCCTTATCTTTTACTCTTTCTATCGATTCTTGAAGGAGTGCAGTCGATTCAAAACCAATCAGAATAAACTCCTTTGCTTCATTTGGAAATATTTTCTGGAACTGAATGGCATGTTCATACAACAATCTTGCTATAACTTTCCAAACCTTTCCAGTTGATTTCGAAACTAATTCTGTATTTTTAATAATACCATTTTCAAAATGTTGTAACTCCAGAATAATTCCGACTTCACTTATCTCAAAACTATCAATTGTAATCGTTTCCTTTGATTCATTACTCAAATTAAACATATAAATTTAAATTACGGGTACTTAAAATCCAAAGAAAAAAGGTAAGGTTAATGTGCTGCAATTATGATTAAAAAGTTGATTAAAGAGTGTAGGGTGCCACATAACTCCGTAATAATTGCAAGACAAATATATTACAATTGTTTATATATACAAAATTATTTTTTATTTTTTGTCATAAATGACTTTCCTTTGACATTTTGTAAAGCACAAAAAAAGGGGAGCCATTACTGACTCCCCTCATTCCGATTAAATTTAGCTTTACGTTATTACAACATAAACACCTGAATTTGAAAACGTTATTCTATAATAATCAATTTGTGTGTTGATAACTCACCATCTACATTGACTACTATATAATATACTCCTTCATTTAGTCTTCCTGACTCAATTTTCGACGTTTTAACATTGGCTGTCATCACTTCATCAATGAATCCTTGGATTACTAATTTACCTAAATTATCATAGATATCAACTTTTAATTCTGCTCCTTCTACTGCGTAGATATCAAGATTTACATCACTCACTGAAGGATTAGGATAGATAGCTGTTTTAACAACTCCCTTTCTTGAAACTTCAATATTTACCAAATTAGAGTATTCAAACCTACCATCAAAATCTACTTGTCTTAGACGGTAAGTATACACACCATTTAATGCAATGTCTTTATCAGTGAAATCATAACTCACTCTACTTGCCGAATTACCTTTTCCTTCTATGACACCCACTGACTCAAAAGCACGTCCCTCAAAACTTCTTTCGATCTCAAAGTAATCATTATTAACTTCTGATGCAGTTGCCCAAGTCAACTCGTTCACATCTTTATTACTATTGTATCTACCTGTAAAATCAAGAAGTTCTACTGGCAATGGTTTTGACTTAAGACCTGCATCAATATCATCAATGATGGCCGCATAGTTAACTGTAAATGTAAGCGTACTCTGATTTAAGAAGTCAATAATATCACTATCTTTACTGTCATCTAGTCCCATATTCGGCTGTACGTACTCATAAATTTCAGGCTTGATTACTTTGATAAAGTATGTTCCTACCTGACAAACTTCAAAGTTATAATAACCTTTCTGTCCAGGGAATTTAGGATTATCAATAGTCAACATGCTTTGAACTGGTGTTGCAGGATTTGCAGTAGAATACAATTCCACCAAAATTCCATTCAACCCTACATCCGATCCATCTTGAACATAATCATTCGTGCCATTATCGTCTAACCAAACATAATCTCCGACATAAGCACATCTGAAAAATCCTGCATCAATTGTATTATTGTTTTCACCTGACTTTAACAGAATAGTTCCTGTTTGGCCATTTACAACACTTGCATCACTGTCCCTAGCATCGTCCATTTCTACATTGGCAGGAGAAGGCTTATACAAATCACCTGGTTTTACAAATCTTACTACATAGGTACCAGGTAACAAGTTTGCAAACTCGTAGAATCCTACACCATTGGTTGTAGTGGAAGTATTGATGACGGTGCCACGAGCATCTGTACCTGTCAACTCTACTGTTACATTTGAAATACCTGGTTCTAATGGATCTTGCAATCCATTGGAATTTCTATCTTCCCAAACGAAGTCACCTTGCAAATCAACACCATGACAGCCGGAGCAGCCGTAGATGTACGACAGCCGTTCGCCTCTGGCGATCGCCTCAGGACTGGTGGCGGCCGAGATCTCGGGGGCCGGTCGATGGTCCAATCGCGCCAGTTGCATCGAGGTGGCGGTCCAAAAGAAGAGGGCCGCCATGCCGCAAACAAGGACGACACCGATGACGGTCCGT
>DAOLFJ010000073.1:0-17286 GCA_035326365.1 Saprospiraceae bacterium
GTTGCCATTGGGGCCAAAGAAGATAAACTAGGTATCAGAGCATCAGATACGCATACTATTATGTACAATGATGTAAAAGTACCTAAAGAAAACAGAATAGGTGAAGATGGATTCGGTTTTAAATTTGCTATGAAAGTCTTATCTGGTGGACGTATAGGTATAGCTGCACAAGCACTAGGTATTGCCGCAGGAGCATATGAACTTGCCGTAAAATACTCTAAAGAAAGAGAAGCATTCGGCCGACCAATCAGTCAGCACCAAGCCATTGCATTCAAGCTTGCCGATATGGCTACAGAGATAGAGGCTGCAAGACTCCTTGTATATAGAGCGGCATGGCTAAAAGATCAAGGTATGGACTACACGTCAGCAGCAGCAATGGCAAAGTTATTTGCGTCAGAAGTTGCCATGAAACATACCGTAGAAGCAGTACAAGTACATGGTGGATATGGATTTGTAAAAGAATACCATGTAGAACGACTTATGCGTGATGCCAAAATTACGCAGATATACGAAGGAACATCAGAAATGCAACGAATAGTCATCAGCAGGAATATACTTAGTGGACAATTATACGAACCTCTTTGGAAAACAGAAACGGTCTAAAAAATAAAGTGACGTCGAGAATAGGCAATTCTTGGCAAGTTGGTACCTTTTGGGGCATTCCCGTAAAAGTTCATTGGACTTTTGGCCTGCTCATTATGTTTGTTTCATATACAGCATTAACCAATGGTTTCAAACTTTGGCAAGGTATAGGATTTATGCTTTATGTATTTGTGTTGTTTTTCTGCGTAATCCTACATGAATATGGTCACGCCCTTTCTGCGCGTAAATTTGGAGTAGCTACAAAAGACATTATCCTGTCTCCTATCGGTGGTATAGCGAGATTGGAAAACATGCCAGATAAGCCTATTCAAGAATTTTTTATAGCTATAGCGGGTCCGTTTGTAAATTTGGTTATAGGTAGCATATTGGCATTGGTATTGTATTTTAGTACTGGCATATTAACACCAGAGTTTGCCTATGCTAGATTTGATGATCCTGTGGAATTTGCTAGATATGTATTGTGGATAAACTTTGCATTATTTCTATTTAACTTAATACCAGCATTTCCTATGGATGGTGGCAGGATACTAAGATCACTATTAGCTGCTAAAATAGGAAAGGTAAGAGCCACGAGGATTGCATCAAACATAGGAAGACTGATTGCCATCGGATTTGTTATTTATGGCGTTTTCAACCAACAATTGACACTCTCTTTAATAGGCCTTTTTATCTTTATGATGGCAGGCAAAGAGTACGATCAGACCAAGGTCATGGCTCTACTCAAAAACACGAAGGTAGGTGATATTATGCGTACATCTTTCACACGTTTGCATCTCAGTGACAATTATACTACTGTCATCGAGAAGTATTATCGGGAAGGCGAACACAACTTTTTGATTTTTGATTCCATGGGCAATATCTCAGGTTCTATTCCAGAATTATTTATAAAGGATACCATAAAAAATAATACCCAAGACAAAAGTGTCAATCAAATGATGTCTCAAAAACTAGCCAATGTATCTCCAGATGACCTTCTAATGGAAGTAATTGAGATAATGAGAAATGAAGGTGTTGCCATAGTTTCCGTAACTGAAAATGACCAACTGGTAGGCGTTTTGGATAGAAACAATATTGAAAGCTATTTGAGATTAAAGGCAGAGTAATAAGATGATTTGGATATTAAAAATGCTTTAAAGTATCTAGTAATCGCCAATTTAAAAATAAAAAAGCCATCGTAATTCTTAGTGAATAATACGATGGCTTTGTAATATGTTTGCGTGTTATTTCAGCTGTTAAGTTAAAACTCAAGCTGAATAAAACTATTTTTTGCCAAACAATGAATTAAATCCCATTGATGCTATGTCATCAATGATGCTTCCGTCGCCATCTTTGTCAAGCATTTTTTCTAAGAAACTTTGATTAGTAGGTTGTTGATTTACTGTTTTAGTAGCACCCATAATGATGTCCATCAAACCTCCACCTTGTTGTGGCTGAGCTTGTTGAGTAGCATTTGCTTTACCCAAATATCCAAGTACGATAGGTGCAAGCGTAGTCATCAATTGACCAATTTTACCAGCATCGATTCCACTTTCTTTTGAAATGTTTTCAGCAGCTACTTCAGTTTTATCACCCAAAATGTGTTTTAATATTCCAGCACCATTCGTGGTTTTAGGATTTGAAGGTTGAACTGCTCCTGATAAAAACCCACCTAAATTATCCAAAATACTACCATCATGGTCTTTTTCTAATGCTGACTGTAGCTGTGTCTGTCCTTCAGGGCTAGAAGCATTTTTAGCAACTGCATTTAACAAAGTTGCAAAAATACCATCAACGGCACTATTTGTTTTAGATGAATCTTCTATTCCTAGCTGTTTTCCTACTTGACCAATGATAACATCCTTTAAAGGTCCTTGTAATAAATCTGTAATATCCATTTTGTTGGTTTTAATAATAATATCGAATATCCGACATGCAATAATAACAATATTTTACTAAAAAAATTCATTATATATCTTAGTGATTCAGTCAAAACAAAAAACGGAATGGTATTTGTATAATTATATTAAATAAATATTTAATGCGTATGAGACTCATAATTGCTTTAAAAGTGTTCGTTTTTATATCTATTTCGGCACAGTCATCTTTTTTGTTTGCTAACAAAAAATTAACAGAAGATTATGTCAGTAATTTTAAAGCTGCAGCGATATCTGAAATGAAACGGACAGGAATACCCGCAAGTATAAAACTGGCTCAAGGTATGTTAGAGTCAAATCTGGGTAGAAGTGACCTTGCTTATCGAGCTAATAATCATTTTGGTATTAAATGTGGTAATAATTGGACAGGAGAAGTATATTATAAACTAGACGATGATATTGACAGCACGGGCAATATTATGGAAAGTTGTTTTAGATCATATGCTTCTGCGTTTGAATCATACATAGCACACTCGGATTTCCTGACCAATCCTGCTAAATCATCTAGATATGGCTTTCTATTTACACTCGGCACTACCGATTATGAAGGTTGGGCTAACGGTCTGAGATTTTCAGGATACGCGACAGACCCAACTTATGCAAATAAATTGATAAAAATCATTGAATCTAATCAATTGTATAAATACGATGAGCCTATCATGACACCAAAAAACAATGCAAGTGACCCTGTATTGGTAAGTAATGATGTAAAAGAAAATCCAAAAAACACTAATTCAAAGGTAGATGTCAAAAATCCAGAAGTAAAAAAGACGACATCCAAAACATCATCAAATACAAAATACAAGACTTCAAAAATCAATGATTTGAAGGCAGTGTATGCCAATGGTGGAGAAACCGTAAAAGACTTATCAAATAGAATGGGCAAAGACGTCTTTGAGATACTAGAATACAACGAAGGCATCACAAGTCAAGATGATATACTCGATGATGCTGAAATTGTATTTTTAGAAAAGAAAAAACGTTCTTATCATGATGACCAATCAGCTTTTCATATAGTGACATCTGATGAGACTATGTATGAAATATCTCAGATGTATGGTATCAGACTTGAAAGTTTATTAGCAAAAAACAATCTAACACCTGACGCTGTTCCTAACAAAGGCGCTAAAATTAGTTTAATTAAAAATCTTTCAAAAAAGGAAACACCATCATTTAGGTATGTAGAGAGATTTGACTCTTATGTAGATTTAGGTGGATTAAAATAAATGGAACAAGAACATATAAGTCTCAATAAATATATCAGCGAAACAGGACTTTGTTCGCGGAGAGAAGCCGACAAACTCATAGAAGCAGGTCGTGTCAAAATAAACGATGTAATAGCTCGCAAAGGTAATCGTGCCACAGCTACAGACAAAGTATACATCGACGATGTGCTCATATCCAAAGAAACAAAGCCTGTGTATATCGCACTGAACAAACCTGTGGGCATTGTGTGTACGACAGACCAACGCGAACCAGACAATATCATTGATTATCTTGGATTTCAGGATCGAATATTTCCAATAGGTAGGCTTGATAAAATGTCGCAAGGCCTAATCTTGTTGACCAATGATGGAGATATTGTGAATAAAATCCTCAGAGCTGGCAACTATCACGAAAAGGAATATATCGTTACCGTTAATAAACCTATAGATAGCTCTTTTATCAAAAGCATGTCTGCTGGTGTTCCTATTTTGGATACGGTGACCAATCCATGTAAAGTAACTCAAATCGATGAATTCACCTTCAAAATCATATTGACCCAAGGATTGAATAGGCAAATTAGGCGAATGTGTGAGTATTTAGACTACCATGTTCGTTCGCTCAATAGAGTACGCATCATGAATATATCATTGGAAGGAATTCCTTATGATACTTGGCGATACCTTACGGAAAAAGAAATTTCAGAACTTATGGACTTGGTCAAAGATTCAAGGAAATAGGAAATTACTTTTTAAAAATAAAATATACTGCCAAAATCAGAAATATAAATCCTATCAAGTGATTGGTACGGAAAGTTTCTGTCTTGAAAGCAAATAACGTAAATCCTGTGAAGACAACCAATGTAATTACTTCTTGTAAAACTTTGAGTTGCCATAGATTGAATGGTCCACCGTTTCCCGTGTATCCTATTTTATTAGCTGGTACTTGAAAACAGTATTCAAAAAATGCTACGCCCCAACTTATAAAGATGATAGAAATCAAACCCAATTTAGCTGACCACTTCCATTCTGCAAATTTTAGGTGACCATACCACGCCAAAGTCATAAAGACATTAGAAATGATCAAAAGTCCAATGGTATAAAACTGCTTCATATTTTAAGATTTATTTATGGAACAAAAGTACATCCTTACTTGACAAATTTACTATCCTTTGCAGCCCATAGATACCTACAAGCATAGGTTCGATATGGTCTCCAAGATTCAGCAACGGCATTCAGATCAGCAACTAATTGTTTTTTTTCTGACGTCACTTTGTAAAGACTCACCATATGGTTCCGGATGATAAGATCATCTAGTGGTAAGACATCTTCTCGAAATAATGAAAACATTAAGATCATTTCTACGGTCCATTTTCCTACACCTTTTATTTTTGTCAGCTCGGCAATGATATCTTCATCCGTCCATTGATCCCAATCTGTGTCAAAAAGATTATTATCTATAAAATGTTGGACTACATTCTTAATATATCCAGCCTTTTGGTAAGACAAGCCATATTGACGTAAGTTTTCTATATCACGGCTTTGGATTTGGTCAGCTATGGGCATATCATCATGAAAACTATTGATAAATCTCCCATAGATTGTTGCAGCTGCAGAGGTAGATAATTGTTGAGAAACGATAGACCTTATCAAGTCATCAAATACTTTAATTGGCTTCTTATCTATGTTGATGGTGCAGTTATCTATTAATATTGCAAGAATTTTATCTTTTTTTAGGTGAGATATGATTTCAGGACGTATATTTGTCTGCATCTTAAAATTTTAGTGATTATTTTTAAACGTAAATTTATTACTAATGAAGTATATACAATTAGTTTTAGTAACATTATTTTTAATTTCTTCTATCCTTGTAAATTCTCAAACACTAAATATTGCTAAAAAGGCATATGTAGGTGGTATGCCAGGATTTGTTTACAACGATATTTGGGGATACATTGATGACGAAAATAAAGAGTATGCCATCATAGGCTCTAGTCAGGCCATCAATATTTATGATGTGACCGATTGTGCCAATCCTGTTCTTAAAATGGCTCACATCGATGGCAGCACAGTCTCATGGAGAGATTTTAAGGTGTATAGAAATTATGCTTATGGTGTATGTGATGGGAGTGCTTGCACAGAAGGACTTGAAATAATCAATCTTGACAATTATACTGTCTCTCAAAACACTAATGACTTTCAGCGCGCTCACAATATCTACATCGATACCATGCATGCTAGACTTTATGTGGTAGGGTCGAATGCTATAGATGGTCAAATTACGATTTACACCTTAGACACAGAAGTGGTAAATGGAGTCACATATGCAGGTACTCCATCAAATCCTGTTTTGTTACGTAAATTTCCTACCACATACATTCATGATATCTATGTCAAAGACCATATTGCACATGCGTCACATGGTTGGGATTCAAACAATAATAAAATTTGGGACGTTTCAGATCCGAGTAATATCACCTTGATCAAATCGGATGGGAGCTTAAATGGTTACAACCACAGTAGTTGGGCTACCGATGATGGCCATTATGCCTATGTAGCAGAAGAAGTGCCGAGAGGTAAAGCAATAAGTATTTATGATATTTCGGGCCCAGATATGCAAAGAGTTGGTTTTTTTAAAGAACCTTTGGAAGAACCTGTCAAATCTAATAATCGTCCACATAACCCATTTGTTAAGGGAGATACGCTTTTCATATCATATTATGAAGATGGTGTGCAGGTTTTTGATATCTCTAACCCAATATATCCAAAGAGAATAGCATATTATGATACTTACACTGCCCAAAATGGTTTGGGATATGATGTGCCTTCACATGACTGGAAGGGAGCATGGGGCGTTTATCCTTATTTGCCATCAGGTTGTATTCTAGCAAGTGATATTACTCAGGGACTATTTACATTTAAGATAGATATACCTGTAAACGACGGTGTCAATCTTGGTCAAGTATCCGTTTTGGACAATACAGACATAATATTTGCAAACTCAACTCAGGGCGTTGTGCTCCGATCTCCAAAAGGATATTGTTTTCGCTTGTACTTAAACGACGCAGGTTTTTTAAATACTCAAAGAGTAATTTGTCATAAAAATAACGATCCACAAACAAACATTCAAAAATCAGATCTCGCCTTCAATAATACAGTAAATGGTGTAATATTAAAGAAAACAGATGGTACCTGCATGAAAATTAAAGTTTCAAACCAAAGTATACTGTCTACCCAACCTACCAATTGCAACCAACCGATAAATGGTATCAAAGTAATGACTGGGGATATGGTAATTGAGACACCTACAAAAGGGATAGTACTAAAAGATGCTCAAGGTTTTTGTCATAGAGTTACTGTCGATGATTATGGATTTCTAAATGTATTAAAATTAATTTCTTGCCCTTAAAAGATTATTCTGTTGTTTTTGGCATGACATTTGAAACACACTTATTATAATTTAATGTAATATGTCATTAGGGAGAGTATTAGTGTTTGCGGTGAGCATGGGTTTAGTATCATTTGATTTTAATCCAGAGATTGCCACGTCAGCATATATAGAGCAGTACAAAGAGTTAGCTGTAGTAGAAATGTACAGGACAGGTATACCTGCCAGCATTACTTTGGCTCAAGGACTTCATGAGTCTCATTATGGAATGAGTAAATTGGCGACTGAGGCCAATAATCATTTTGGAATAAAATGTAAAAACTATTGGACTGGAAAAACTTATTATCACAAAGATGATGATTTTAATAAAAAGGGACAATTGATAGAATCATGTTTTAGAGCTTATGACTCTGATATTGATTCATATATTGACAGGTCAAACTTCCTTTCTCAAACGGAAAGATATAGTCCTTTATTCCAATATGACAAAACCGACTATACATCTTGGGCAAATGGACTTAAGCAATGTGGATATGCTACGGATGAAAATTATTCACAAAAACTAATAACTAAAATAGAAAAATATCAATTGTATAAATTTGATACATCAGAAGATCCATTCAGACAACTGATCAAAAACTAATTTTTGTCATTCTATCTGATTTTATTGCAAGATATTATTTTATATAATGCTAATTTTACTATCTTCGTGCCAATAATATTAGTATAACAAATGGTGTTAGGTATTCTCAAAGAGCATTCATATAACAGGGTATCCATAGTCCCTGCTGCTTCCAAAAAATTAAAGGCTTTAGGTGTAGAAATTATAGTAGAATCAGGAGCAGGTGATAAGTCTGGTTTTAACGACGCAACATATGCAGCACAAGGTATTGATGCGGTCTCAAGAGATGTACTTTTTTCTAAAGCTGACATTCTAGTAAGTATAGCTCCGATTCAGGATGAAGAACTAAAATTGATAAAAAATGGTGCTACATATATATCTATGTTTGCCCCTTATCAGTATGCAGATGTCATAGAAAATCTTGCAAAATACCCCGTAAATGTGGTTAGTATGGACATGATACCGAGGACTACATTGGCTCAGTCTATGGACGTATTGTCCTCTATGGCGTCATTATCAGGTTATAAAGCCGTACTTAAAGCAGCAGATCACTATAACAATATGTTTCCAATGATGATGACTGCCGCAGGGACTATTCCTCCTACAAAGGTAATGGTACTCGGTGCAGGCGTAGCTGGTCTTCAGGCTATTGCTACTGCAAAAAGACTTGGTGCTGTGGTGGAAGCTTTTGATACAAGAGCAGCTTCAAAGGAAGAAGTAATGAGCTTAGGTGCAACTTTTGTTGAAGTAGAAGGTGCGGCTGATGATCGTGGTGCAGGTGGATATGCCGTCCAACAATCCGATGAATACTTACAAAAACAGAGGAGTCTTGTTCAAGAACGTGCATTAAAATCAAATATTGTTATTGCAACAGCGCAGGTAAGAGGCCGGAAAGCACCACTTTTGATCACGGAAGATACCATAAATAATATGAAACCAGGCTCAGTAATTGTAGACCTTGCTGCGTCAACAGGTGGTAACTGTGCTTATACAGAAAACAATAAAACGGTAGTAAAAAATGGTGTTATCATCATAGGAAATTCTGATTTAGCTGATGAACTAAATGGTGTCTCAAGTACACTCTTCTCAAATAATGTCATAAATTTTCTTCAAATAGTAGTGAAAGACGGAATAGTTGCACTCAATGAAGAAAATGAAATCATTAAATCAGCACTTATCTCTAAAGCCAACTAATATGGAACAATTATTAAATTTGTTAACAGAGCATTTCTATTTTATTTTCCTATTAATCCTTATGATTATCTTAGGTTTTGAAGTAATTTCTAGAGTTCCAGCTGTATTGCACACACCACTGATGAGTGGGGCCAATGCCATACATGGCGTAGTCATCATTGGTGCCATAATTGTGATGGGCCAAGCCGAAAGTGATAATTATTTGGCATTAATTTTAGGTTTTTTGGCAGTTATCTTAGGTACTTTAAATGTTGTAGGTGGTTTTGTAGTGACAGACCGAATGCTAGAGATGTTTAAAAAACGTAAAAAGAATTAATATAATCCCTCATTTAAGTATCGAATCTCAAATAAATATATGAACAGCGGACTTTTATCTCTAAGCTATCTCATAGGAAGTGTATCTTTTATCATAGGTCTAAAGATGTTGTCTCATCCTGATACTGCTAGAAAAGGTAATCTATATGCAGCAATCGGTATGACTTTAGCCATATTTGCTACCATATTTTTATACACTAAAGACGGAGTAGGATTAGGTAATCATTTATGGATATTCGGTGCTTTGATTATTGGTTCTGTGGTAGGCACCATGGCTGCAAAAAAAGTACAAATGACAGCCATGCCACAAATGGTGAGTCTATTTAATGGAATGGGTGGAGCTTGTGCAGCTATTATCTCAATTGTTGAGTTTAAACACATGTTACATACCGGTGCAGACATCACAAGTGAACCAGTGATGACCACCACAATTTTGTTGGGTTTAGTCATCGGTACGGTATCTTTTACGGGAAGTATGATAGCCTTTGGTAAATTAAATGGCAATATTAATGACAAAACCTTACCATTGCAACAATTGGTCAATATTGGATTATTAGTACTTATCGTGGTGGTGCTTATCGGAATGGTAGCTGGATTTATCACGGCCGACTCCATGAGTATGATGTATGTACTATTAGTCATTTCAGCCTTATATGGAATATTATTTGTTATGCCCATAGGTGGTGCAGATATGCCTGTAGTTATTTCATTGCTAAATTCGTTTACAGGTGTTGCTGCCGCGTTTGGAGGATTTTTATATGATAATTCTGTCATGCTTACAGGTGGTATCTTAGTTGGTAGCGCAGGAACTGTTTTAACCGTTTTGATGTGTAATGCAATGAATAGATCGCTCACAAATGTAATCGTAGGGTCTTTTGGAGGGTCTAAAGCTGGTGGTGCATCAGGGGATGTAGGAGGCACTTACAAAGAAATTTCTGTGACAGATACCGCAGTACTAATGATGTATTCAAAAAAAGTCATTATTGTACCAGGATATGGCTTAGCTGTTGCTCAAGCTCAGCATACTTGTCATGAATTAGAGAAGGTTTTAGAACAAAATGGAGTTGACATCAAATATGCAATCCACCCTGTAGCAGGTCGTATGCCTGGCCATATGAATGTACTATTAGCTGAGGCAGATGTATCTTATGAAAAACTATTGGAGATGGATGAGATCAATCCTGAATTTGCACAAACAGATGTCGTGTTAGTACTCGGTGCTAATGACGTGGTGAACCCTGCCGCCAAAACAGATCCATCATCACCTATCTATGGCATGCCAATATTAGATGTTGAGGACGCTGCTCATGTGATTGTGAATAAACGGAGTATGAAACCAGGATATGCAGGTATAGAAAACGGTCTATTTTTCCAACCAAAAACATCTATGCTATTCGGTGATGCCAAAGACTGTCTCAACAAATTAGTACAGGAAATCAAAAGCTTAAGCTAGTCAAAGTATTCGCTTTATAATAATGAAACCACTAGGTGCTTGATATCAGCAGCGATTTCATCTGGAAATCTATCACCATCTATTTTCACTATTTTCTCTACATCAGACAAGAGTTCAAAGGCTTGCTGATATTTCTGGCTTACAACGGTTAGATTTTCTAAAGTTTCATACATTTCTACAGATGTTCGTCCCTTATTGATCCTTTCCATACTGACTTCCGGTGTAATATCAATATAAATATTTAAATCAGGACGTAACAACTCCGCACTTAGCGCATTTGCTTTTATAACCCAGCCCATATCCATATGCGCACTATGGTATGCATAAGAAGAAAAATAATATCTATCAGTGATGACAGTGTACCCTTCATTCAGTTTTTTGAGAATACCATCTTGACTATTGAGCAAGTGATTGAGTCTATCGGCTACAAAGAGTGCTGCGATAACCCTGTGGTCTCCTTCCATTCTGTGGCTAAATATATCTCTAATCATCACACCAATACGACTATCAGTGGGTTCAAAAGTTGTATAGACTTTATGTCCCATCGCTGTTAAGTTCTCTGCAAGACGTTTGGACTGAGTGCTTTTACCACTTCCATCTATACCTTCTAGGGCGATAAAAAGATTACTTCGGCTCATTCTATATTTTTTAGACTGCGCAAAGTTATGATATTCTTTATGTTATTTTAGATACAATAAAATTATTAATCGTATCAATAATTACGCTGACCTCTGAGCTACCTCATGATACCTCTTCACATGTGGACCTAAAAATATCCTTGCATACATTCTGATCAATGCAATTCCACTTACTACAAAACCAGTCGATACAAATAAGGCTAAAAATACTTGGTCATACCTAATGTGTGAAAATAAAATATCTTCACCTATGAAGGTAGATGTTATTGGAAAGCCAGCCAATCCCAAACAAGTTATCAGAAAACCGGCCGCTAACTTAGGATATTCATACACGTGACCTTGAAATCTATTCAGATCTACACCTTTTTCTATGCGAGTAAGTTTGTACAGTATAAAATATCCTACTGTACCTGCTATCACTACACCAAAGAGATAAAATACAATTTCATTGACCGAAAGGTTATCATTAAACGAAATGGCTAAAACTGTCCAGAAATGATTCATAATGAGTAATGTCCACACAACAAATACATTTCTTCTTCCAGAATACGCTCTAAAAACTAGTAACAACCCAATAAATGCAAATAATTCAGGCATGATTTCTATTACAAATTCTGGAATATTGTACCTAGTAACTTGGATCAAAACACCTAATAGAAAAGTAGGAATGGTGATGTAATAAATGTTTTTAATATTGATAAATCTAAGAAGATTACCCAATTTTTTGAATGGACTCCAGATAAACCTATCTAATAACTCATCCATATTATATTCCTTAATACTCAATAAAAACAACGAATATTCGAGTTTTTTGGAGAAATGTGTTTCTATATTCTGATGTTTTGGTACAAAATGATAAAACTGCTCTCTGATCAGGTAACTCACAGCCGATGGAGATACTAATAATTGATATGTCCTTAAAAAAGCATTGCCTGCAAAATGCACTAAAGCTAAACTCTCCAGTCCCAAAGCCAATTCAATAAATATCAGTCCTATCTGAGCAACCGAAGCATAAGCTATCTGGCTTTTGACCGACGATTGTACCCTACCTATCGATGCACCAATGGCAGCAGTTACCAATCCTACTAGTCCTATCATGACACGAACGAAAATCTGTTGCTCCCAAAAAGGCATGGTTCTTAACAAAAGGAATACACCGAGATGTACAGAAAGTGACCCATAAAATATCGCACTCGATGGTGTAGGACCTTCCATCGCTCGTGGCAACCAAGATGAAAAAGGAAATTGGGCAGACTTAGCACAAGCAGCAAGCAAAATCATCATGGATATAAAAATACCAAAAAATGAATGGCCTATGAGATGCTCATGTACTAGTTCATAATTATTCAACTTGGCAAATGTGATGTTTTCATGCCATAAATGATGACTTGCCCACATAGCCAAGATAATCCCAACATCACCAATACGATAAATAGAGAATACTTTAAATGCGTTTTTAACAGGTAAATATCTGTCTCTGTAGAATGCTACAAGGAGAAATGATGTCAGGCCTAATATTTCCCAACCAATAAAAAGGGTCTCCATATTTCCAGAATAAACAGCAAGTGTATATCCTGCATAAAAAAGGAGTAAGGTATTGAAAAATCGTTTGTATCCTGACTCTCTGTGTAAGTAAAGACGACTGTAAGTCGCTACAAGAAAGGTAAGCATTGACCCTACAAAACAATATACAGCCGTGACATTATCAAAATAAAAGTCGATAAAAAAATTCAAATGATCAGTTTGGTACAAAGAAATTTCCTTTATGTTGATATCTGGTATTCCTTTTGTCATCCATAAACCGATAAATGCCACGATAGCCAAAAAATGAAGTCCTATAACACCAAATGTAAATCCTGAAATGACCTTTTCATTATTTTTTGGAAGAAATAAGGATATAAAGAAAGCCAAAAATGGCCAGATGATTATTATTTCTAATACTTTTTCCATTTGATTATTATTTTATCAGAAATACTGGTAAGTTTTCCGATTGGTTTTCAAATAAATTGTCTAAATCTGCCTCTACCTTGAGTTCACGCATTACAGGAAAGTACGGTTTAAAATTACCCTCAGAAAATCGCCATAATGACTTGTCATCAGGTGCTACTACTACTAGGTGTACCCATTCATTTATGAACCATTCGTAGAGTTCAGGTGTACGCTGTATCGTAGCCAACACGATATCTGGACGATGCTCCACGATCATTAATAATCTCAATGGATCATGTACTTCCACCATTTGATTAGGTAACCCTGGACGTAAATCGCCATCAATACCATTAGCTACACCGATCAGTCCCATTACATTGTGAGGCAATTTTGTCCCTGCACCGAGTTTAAGGTTGTCAACCCTAGAAAAATAATATTCTAGATTTATCCCTCCGCACACAGGGGCTGCTGCCTTGAGTATATTAAATAAATATTTACCATCAGGATCAATATTATAATCGTAGGAATTCATAAATGCACGTCTATCTAGGAATAAAGTTTCTGTCATGGATCGTCTTCCTACTATACAAAGTGCATTGGTGGCATGATTCAACTCTGGCCTTGGTTCGAAAAGAGACACAGATCTGGTCTTTACCTTTTCATGCAACTTTTTTATATCGATTTTTGAATTTAATGTAACGAACCTTCTAGATCTCTCCTTCGCATTTTTGCTTAATGCTTTGGCAAATGTTTCCTTATTTGCATGATGCATTTGACTTTTTGAGACATCGGTCAGCATTTCGTCATAAAACTCTATCTCATCCCTTGTAGTATCATGCAGCGCACCCATAAATAAAGTGGAAGATGGTATCACAATTCCCCTATCCTTAAGGATTGCTCGTACTTCTGAATGATTTGCCATATATGAGATTACCCTTGCATTTACAGACCCAGGTCTCCCAGAACAAGCTCCACAATCGTATCCAGCATAGTGTGTATTGTTAACACTACTAGCTCCATGACCCACAGCATATATCAATGGCGCAAAATTGTCTATCATGCCGATACTTCTAAGCATACCCTCGACCCTATCCGCCATTTCTGGGATGGTAAATCCTACCTGCAAGCCATCTTCACTTAAATTGGTATCAGAATTTTCTACCGTGAGTCTCGAAAACTTATTCATATGCCTAAACGAAAACGTAGTCGCAGGACTTAATCTCGGAGTGAAAATATTGATAAACAACCTGATTGCCGACCAAAAGCCTATGGTGTGTGTGATAAGCCAACCAAAAAACAATGAATGTGTGTAGTTTTCAAAGTGGAAATCTTTTTTATTGACTTTATTGTCTATTTCTTCTTTGATCAAATACTTTGGAGACATAGGAGCGGGACATACTTTCATAGAGAAATTACCATCCATCGGCTTGTAATAAAATTCTACCCCGAAAAAACCAGGGGTACCGAAAGTTTCAGCATTGGGATCTATCTCTTCTACATACCTTCGTAATGAACCTTCTCTATCATCTATACAAAAAAGTGCTTGAAAACTTTTCTGTTTTTGGTTGACTTTATCTACCTTTTCACCTATAATACCTGACAAAACTTGATCATAATAGGACCACTCGTAGGCATCCTGCCAAAGGTATAAAGCTTCGTGATATTCAGTTTTTTCTACATGAGCAAATAATGGCGTTATTTTGTTTGGCAATCTCATACCCAATGGTAGCCAGTTTTCACCAAATTTATCATCTAGGGTATCTATCTCAAGCAGCAACTCAAAAATGATGAACTCCTGCAACGTTATTCTTCTACTATCAAGAAGGGTTACAGGATTCTCTTCTACTACGGCTACCATTCCAGACCAGCCAGGATGTGAAAACTGTTGATCAAAAAGATAATGCTCGTACAAAGTTTCATCTCCTACCAAGATCTTTAGCAAATCACTGATCTCACATTTGCGATCCATCAAGAGCTTTTTTGCCCTTGGCTTTTTAAAAAAACTGGTGTACGTATTGCGCTCCATCTCCCTAATCGTGGTCAGAAATCCTTTGTTCCATTCTGGAAATTTCCAAATGGCAATTCCTTGGTCTAGATAACTACAAAGAAATCGAAATAAGAACGGTTGGATAGCTAGATCTAGGTCTACAGAATATAACTCTTTCCAGTTATTTCTAAGATGACTGCGCCGACCAGAAAAATTGTCTTCATAAGGGTATTCTAACAACTTATATTTCCAAGCAGAATGACCACCTTCGCCTTTTTTCTCAAGGAGAATTTTGTCTAATACTTGTTCACTTATTTTTTTGTCTTCATAAAGTTTTCTGTACTCCTTAATAGACAAACTTGTTTTGTATCCAAAAATTTTACTTGACTCAGTAAGAGCATCATAAAATTTCCGATCTTGGAATGCGTGCAGCGTATTGTGGTGTATAAAATCCTTTAATGATGCCTGCGCTGGCAAGTAGTGTTTTAAATGATGAAGCACGTTCTCTTCTCTAAATATATGTGCTAAAGTATCCATTTTATTTTTTATTTAAAAAGATATTTGATATTGCAATGCTGCATTTCCTATTCTATCTACATTGTTGCTGTCATTAAAAAAAACAGGTCTATTTTCATACGCAACCGTTATTTTTGATTTATGTCCATTTAACAAAACATTTACCCCTGTACTGAAAAATCTCATGTCCTTTGAGAGACGCGCATAACTTGCATTTTCTAATGAAAAGTATGGCATCAATGTCGATTTGCCTATCAGGTTATCTTTACATTTATACCCTATCTGCAAATATAAAACATTTCCAGTTCCATATGCTGGAAAAGCAAATCCTCCACCGTTGACGACATTGGTATTTGTACTCCCATTAGTTGGGTTCATCACCCCTAGATTGCGTATGTAGCCCGGTCCATAATCTAGATGACTACCATTGGCATAAATACTTAATGCCTCACCTTTTGTCCCTACAGGTACGTCATAGAACAAATCTACAGCATACATCAATAAATTCGTCTGTATGGTATCATTTCCCGTTTCTGACAAATGCCACATGCTATTTTTTTGGAATTCAATACCTGCCCCGATGTTAAAAACTGCCTTTTTGCCATGATAAGTACCAGCCATGTAAGGTGTCGTATTGGCTTCTATATCTTTAAACTGATATTGGAAGTAGCCATTCCATTGAGCTTTAGGTGGTAAACTTGAAAAATTTGAATTTTTTGTGACTTCCGCAGAATAATTTGGTGACTTCTGAAATGCCAGCGGTTGTGCCACCATCACTCTATAATCAAACCTTCCCAATTTTCCCTTAGCAAAGACACCTAGTTTTCTGAGAAATTGGTCTGTAACATCATTTGTAGCTTGCTGAAATAATGGAGCATCTAACCCCATGATACTTGCCACCGAAGGAGAGGCAAATCTTGCCAATCCACTCCATCCTGACAATCCTAAACCTACTGAAAGTTTAGTTTTGTCAAATGCATATTCAGTATACACATCATGTACAAAAAATGATGGTTTTCTATCTGAAATATTATTATAATTATTCTCCCCAAACTGACTGAAAAAAAATACCTTATCAGTCAATTGTCCGAATAATTGCAAACGGAACCTTCTTATACCAATATCGGTTCCCTTGTCTTTTGAATACCCAAAAATAGTGCTTCCTGGATTATATTTTCCACTACGCACCCAAAACTGTGAGACAAAAGATAGTTTGATATAATGATCGCCATTCTCGTTTAAGGATAATTTACCATCTTTAACCGATTGGCTAATACTTATTGTGGTAGTACTTATGAGAAGTAGCCACAGAAATATATATCTCATCTGTTATTTTTTATTTGATTTTTTAATTTTCAGATGAAATGATTCATAATCAATCTTCTAAGATCGCTTATGTGGATAGGTACATTTCATCTGTTTATTTTTATTTGATTTTTAATGGTCATAACTCGTCCCGCGTCACCAGCAGGATGGAATCTTTGATAAAAAATAATCATTGTGGTTTGTATAAAATAAACCATGAT
>DAOLFJ010000436.1:0-3263 GCA_035326365.1 Saprospiraceae bacterium
ATCAAGGGCAATTTGGCATTGTCATTTAGAGGAAAGACTAGCTTGCACCTTTAATTGCTTTGTCATGGCCTTAATAAATTCCTGTTTATCCTTTTTCGTTTCTTTTATCATGGCTTTAATATCAGATGGAATATCAAAATACTTTTCTGCCCATAAGTGTATTTCAACAATAATGGGTAGTAAATCAATTGCCTTTTGCGTAAGCTTATAAAGAACCTTCGCCTTACTATCAGGATGTTCTAACTTCACAATCAATTTATTTTCTTCCAAATTTTGAAGCCTTGTAGCTAATATATTTGTAGCGACACCTTCTGCTGATTTCAAAAATTCGCCATAGGTCGATTTATTAAAGAACATCATATCTCTGATGATCAATAATGACCATTTATCTCCAAAAATGTCGAGTGAACTACTCAAAGGACATTCTGATCTTTTTGTTAAAGTTCTCATAAATTAAATATTTTTATTAAATTTCACTTGCATTTTGAAAGTATTAATATACTTTTGCACTTGCAATTTGAAAGCAAAGATATAGGTAATTATTTAAACATTCAAAAAATGAAAGCATTCACAGTACAAAAATATGGCAAAAAAGAAACATTGCATTTAGTCGATGTAAAAGAGCCAATCGCAAAAGACAATGAAGTATTGGTTCAAATCCATAGTGCAGGCGTAAACCTTCTGGACTCGTTGATTAGAAATGGCGAATTTAAAATATTCCTACCCTACAAAACACCTTTTGTCAATGGACATGATATGGCGGGAATTATTACTAAAGTTGGCGCAAAAGTTTCAAAATTTAAAGTGGGTGACGAAGTTTACGCAAGAGTTGGCGACCATAGAATAGGTACTTTTGCTGAGCAAATAGCTGTACAAGAAAATGATTTGGCATTGAAACCCAAAAACATTTCTATGAATGAAGCATCTTCCATTCCTTTGGTTGGATTGACTGTCTGGCAAGCGCTTGTAGAAATCGCAAAACTCAAAAAAGGACAAAAAGTATTCATACAAGCTGGTTCAGGTGGTGTAGGTACTTTTGCTATTCAATTGGCAAAACATTTGGGTGCTTATGTGGCGACAACCACTAGTTCGGCAAATATTGATTTGGTTAAAAGTTTGGGTACCGATTTGGTGATAGACTATAAGTCTCAAGATTTTGCTACTATCCTTAAAGATTACGATGTGGTCTTGCATAGCAATAGGGAATCAAAAGTGCTAGAAAACTCCTTGAAAGTGTTAAAATCGGGTGGCACTCTTGTTTCGCTTACAGGTCCGCCAACAGCCGAATTAGCAAAAGAATTGGGTTTGGCTTGGCCTTTTCAGATGATAATGAATTTGTTGAGTTTCTCTGCCAGACGAACAGCTTAAAACCTGGGCGTCAGGTTTAAATTTTTGTTTATGAAAGCTGATGGAAAGGCTCTGAGCGAAATTACAAAGCTCATAGAAGCGGGAACGATAAAACCAATCATCGACAGAGTTTTTCCATTTGAGCAAACAAACGAAGCGCTTGCCTATGTAGAATCAGGACGTGCTAAGGGAAAAGTGGTGGTGAAGGTGATGTAGGATAATAGCTATTCCTAATTATATTTTCTTGTAATTTAGATGACTTATTGGTTGCGTACAATCTGTATCGATTAGCAAACATATTGATAATGGATTATTGACACCTTTTAGACGCCAATAATCCATTATCTTTCATCTTCCTCTAAATTTACCCATCCTAAATTCTTCTCACGCAAAGCGTGACAGGCTCTTAAAATGGAAGGACTTTTGAAGCCCTTCGAAATGATTTGACCCATAAATTTATGTGCCTGTTTATACCATGGATTTTTTTATGGTACTTAATTATAATTTGGATAATCTGTAAAACCTACTTCATCAGCCGTATAAAAAGTGCTGTTATCTGGCGCCGCAAGCGCATAATTATTTGCAAAACGATTGACCAAATCAGGATTGGAAATGTATGACGACCCAAAAGATACCATATCTGCTTCATCATTAGCAAGGAGTTGCTCTGCTCTTTCTTTCGTATATCCAGCGTTGCGAATCAAAATATTAGAAAAATTACTTCTTATATCTGCGAGCAGTTGCCTGCCTTCTTCGCTTGCCATTGCCGCATAATCAATCAGATGTAAATAAGCAATGTTCCATTTATTCAATTCAACAGCTAGGTACTTGTAGGTGGCTGCTGTTTCTGGATAAACGGGCATATTGTTAAATTGATTGTAAGGGGAAAGTCTAACACCCACTTTCTCAAAACCTATGGCATTTCCTACTTTCTCAACAATCTCTAGGAGAAATTTTGCACGATTCTCAATAGACCCACCATAACTATCATTACGAACATTAGTTCCAGCATTGATAAATTGTTCAATTAAGTAGCCATTTGCCCCGTGTAACTCTACGCCATCAAAACCAGCTTCTATCGCATTTTTTGAAGCTTGTACAAATTCTTCGATAGCTTGTGCGACATCGTCGGTAGACATTTCTTTGGGCAATTCTGTTTTTTGCATTCCTAGTGTATCCGTCCACATATCCGCATCTGCACTGATGGCCGATGGAGCTACCAATGTAGCGCCATCTACCATATTGGCACTATGCCCGACCCGACCTACGTGCATTAATTGCATAAAAAATATGGTTTCATCTTGTTTAGCTGCTTTAGTTACTTCCTTCCATGCCTGTGTTTGTTCTGCTGAATATATCCCAGGTATGCGCGCATATCCGAGACCATTTGGACTTGGAGAAGTTCCTTCAGAGATAAGCAGCCCTGCATTATTTCTCTGGGCATAGTAAGTCGCAATTAAGCTGTTGGGAAGATTACCTATAGCTCTACATCGAGTCATCGGTGCCATCCCTACTCTATTTTTCAGGATTAATCCGCCTTTTGTTAACGGTTTTAGTAAATTCAATGGATTGTTCATGTTTATTATTGAAAATTGTTATTGATAAAAAACATGGTCAGTTTAATTAAGTTCTAAAGATGTAGAATATTCTAATCACTTCTAGATGTGAGTGATACATAAACTTGTAGGATATGATCGCATTTTTGATCTAGTTGGTTGATTTGATTATTTGGCTGATGCCGCTAAAGCTGCTCACGATTGGTTGTGCACGTTGGGCTACGCATTTATCCTTCTGTTTAATCTTTCCGATTGTCGAATTTTGTAACTTCGATACCCTATTTTAACATTTGTAATACTCCTCTTACCATCCAAGCTTCGAATCGAAAAATCACAAAATCAATCTATATGTATGTATGT
>DAOLFJ010000074.1:0-17234 GCA_035326365.1 Saprospiraceae bacterium
ACTTGAAAGCCACCGAATTGGCAGATGACACGCAAAGAAGTGAGTTGAAAAAATGGTATGACATCAATGAAACCTATGATGAAAATGAAAAAATAGATAGTGTCAAAAAAATATTTGAGTCAGTCGTGGTAAAAGAATATACCGCTCAGGTGATCGAAGCCTATCGTGACCTAGCCATCTCTCATCTTAATGCTTGTAAAATAGAAAAGCATAGATGTGCAGAAATAACAGACCTAATCGACAGCTTAATAAATAGAAAACATTAAAGCGCATAATTATTATTTTACACCAAATTGATAATGACCGCAAACCCATAAGTGGCAGAATAAAAAAATCGTTGCTTTTTAAAATTCGACTGTTTTCAGCGTGGTCTCAACATTACATAATTTGTGCTTTATATTTATGATAATCAATAGGTTTTGTTAATTTCAGATAACCATACCTACTAATTTTAAATTTTTTATACAAATAATTGTTACTTTTGTACTTGTTTATAGTCAGAATCCCCGACTCAACATCATGCTTAAACAGTTTTATAAATGTACAAATTTACAACATCTTTCCTTCTTTTGATTCTTTGTATACACATCATATCTTGTGGTACTAAGAAACCTGTCTTTGACCCTACCACAACAAAAACAGACTATATTTCATTCGGTACAGGTGGAGGATTTACAGGAAAAGTCAATAGATATTATTTGAATGATTCTGGAGATATCTTTGTTGCTAGTGACTCTACGTTTACTAAAATTACAAATGTTTCTACAGAAATGACCAATCAAATTTTTAAAAATTATACTGTCTTAGGACTGGATAAAATGATATTGAACGATCCTGGCAACAAATATTATTTCATAGAACGCAACATCGGTGGTGAAAAACAAAAATTAACTTGGGGGAAAAACCCTTTGGACAACACAAATATTTCTACATACTTTGACATTTTAATGAAACCTGTTAAAGATAAGAACGTCAAATAAGTAATTTAAAATCATATAAAACCAATCATTTTAAAAGATGAAATCACAACAAAAACTCCTTTTAATAGCCATCTTGCCTCTGAATACCATTTTTATTCAGGCTCAATTTAAAAAAGTAGATTTTGATCCAACAATCAAAATAAGCCAAGAAGAGCGCACTATTAATTTAGTGAAACCCATAAATCAGGAAAGCTCTGTGACAAACAATCATATAAATTTATCTTACAAGTCTATGCCCGAAGGTAGCTTAGATGCTCTCAAAAGCGGTCTAAAACCAGGTATGCTTAATGATAGAAATGTGCCTGTTTTTATCGAAGGAAGTCTAAAAAATAGTGGTAATAGAGGTCTGTCTTCGGAAGCCTTAGCATTGGAATACCTTCAGAAAGCGGCTCCACTTATGAAAATTAAAGATCCATCAAATGAATTTTCCATACAAACTACTAGCACAGATGATTTAGGATATACACATGTAAAACTTCAACAAAAAGTCAAAAACATAGACGTATATGGTGCAGAAATCATAATACACGGCTCGGGTCAGAATTTTGATTTTCTTAATGGAAGTTATTTCCCTACTATAGACATGGAGAACGTAACACCTTCATTAGATTCAGAAGTAGCTTTGGATTACTGTAGAAGTGATATGGGTGAGACCAAAATGCAAAAACATACAAATGATCCAATATTTGGAAATCTAAAAACCAGTAATAAACTTGTCATTTATCCATACGAAAACACGTTTTATCTAGCCTACCATATATCTACATATAAGAATTTAATAGAAAGATGGGAGTATTTTATTGATGCTAATACAGGCCGCGTAATTAATAAGTTTCAGAGTATTTGTAAATTTCATAACCACAAACACAGCGCTGGTGAATCTTGTAACCACTCTGAATCTTTGGTTATGGATGGCAAAGCAACTGCCAATGCGCTAGACTTATTTAATGTAAGTAGACAAATAAATACATATCAAGTAGGTAATAAATATTACATGATAGATGGTTCTAGAGATATCTTTTCTTCTAGCGCTGCTCAATTACCAAATGATCCTCAAGGTGTCATCTGGACAATAGATGCGTTTGACACTGCTCCTCAAAATGATGACTTCAATTATGATCATGTCACATCAAATAACAACACTTGGAGCAACAAAACAAGTGTTTCTGCTCACTTTAACGGTGGAAAAGCATTTGAATATTTTAGAACAGTACACAATCGTAAATCAATAAATGGTTCCGGTGGTAACATCGTCTCACTAATAAATGTAGCTGATGAAGACGGTAATTCTATGGGTAATGCTTTTTGGAATGGTGCTGCAATGTTTTATGGTAATGGTGATGCAGCATTCCAACCATTGGCGCGAGGTCTAGATGTAGCTGGCCATGAAATGACACATGGTGTTATCCAAAGCACAGCAAACCTAGAGTATCAAGGAGAATCAGGTGCATTGAATGAGTCATTTGCAGATGTTTTTGGAACGATGATAGACAGAGATGATTGGAAAATAGGCGAAGATGTCGTCAAAACATCGTTTTTTCCATCAGGTGCATTAAGAGATTTAGAGAATCCACATAATGGCGCCCCAACCAATAGCTTTGATAAAGGATGGCAACCACGTCACTATAATGAAAGATATCAAGGTTCGGAAGATAATGGTGGTGTACATATCAATAGTGGAATTCCAAATTTTGCTTTCTTTAAATTTGCAACTGCTGTAGGAAAAGATAAAGCCGAAAAAGTATTTTATAGAGCACTCTCTATATACCTGACCAAATCTTCAAAGTTTATAGATTGTAGAGTAGCAGTCATAAAAGCAACGACGGACCTATTTGGCACGACTGAAATTAATGCTGCCAAAAAAGCATTTGATGAAGTCGGTATCTTAGGTAACGAAGGTGGTGATTATGAAGTTGATAATCAAACAAATCCAGGACAAGAATTTGTACTTATCACAGGTGGAAACAATAGTGGCGTGTTTATTTACAATACGTCTGGTCAGAGTTTGGGCCAAATATCGTCAAAGTCTGTACTTTCTAAGCCAAGTATTTCTGATGACGGAAGTGAGATCGTTTTTGTAGGAAGTGATAATAAAATATATTACATCACAATAGATTGGTCAAAAAATCCTGCCGCTATAGAAGAACAAATTATTGGTTCCAGCCCAGTATGGAGAAATGCCATCATCTCAAAAGACGGTTCTAAAATCGCAGCACTTACTACAGAAGAAAATAACGAAATAATTGTTTTCAACTTTGGAACCACGACCACTAGCAACACATTTGAGTTATACAATCCTACATACACGCAAGGTGTGTCCACAGGAGATGTTAATTATGCAGATGCTATGGAATTTGATATTACGGGAGAGTATATCATTTATGATGCAGAAAATGAGTTGAAAAGTAATACCTCTGGATCTATTACTTATTGGGATATCAGTTTTATAAAAGTTTGGAATAACGCAGCAAATTCGTTTTCATTAGGTACAGTAGAAAAACTATATGCTTCATTACCTAATGATGTAAGCATAGGAAATCCTACGTTCTCCAAAAATAGTCCGTATATCATCGCATTCGACTATATCGACGAAAATGGTGACGTATCCATTTTGGGTGGAAATATAGAAACAGGAGATGTCGGTCTTATTTACGAAAACAATGCACTTGGTTACCCTAATTACAGCAGTAAGGATAATCAGTTGGTTTTTGACAATGAAGGAAGTACATCTATAAACACTGGTTTGATAAGTCTTAAAACAAATAAAATCGAAGCGACAACTACACCACCGACATTATTTACAACAAGTAAAAGATGGGCTGTCTGGTTTAGTAATGGTGAACGATCCCTTTCTTCATCAGAGGATATTGATATTACATCACCAAAAAATATATCTCTCATATCTAACCCAGTCATTAATATGCTGAATGTTCAGATTAATAATTTAGACAATACAAACATTGATTTTCAAATATTAGATGTAACTGGCAAAATATGGCTGAATCAAAAATATCATACTACAAGTACATCAGACGAGATGAATCTTCCATTAGAATCTTTGCCTATTGGCAGCTTCTTTTTAAAAGCAAGCATCAATGGAGATGTACAAAGTTTAAAATTTACAAAAATTTAATATTATAAAAAGCCCCACAAAACGAACTTTTAGTGGGGCTTTATTATATTTTATTATAGTATTATTATAAGAGCAGATTAAACAAAATAATATAAGCTTTGTTAAGTTAAATTAAATAGTTGTCTACATGTCCAAGGGCCGATTTGTATCTTCTTGTCTACTAATTATATTTTTATTCCTAAATTTTTCAATTGTGAAATCTTGGAGTAAGGGTATGGTACCTGTAGCTGTAACAGAAGAAATAAAAGAAGCTAATGGTGGTGAAGAAGAAATTGACAGAGAAACGTTTAACTTAGATTTCATCTTAAATGCAAATGCTGACAAAATTGGATCTACAGTTTTAGAATTTTCCAATAAAAACTACGAAACACTTTACGACTACAGAGGGACTTATTTCACACCCGATTTTTACAGTCCTCCAGAGTTTATCTAAAAACTTTTTTCTATTCTATTAAATATCCAATTACAGTATACATAAGTCATGTATATACTCAGTAATTGGTCTTTATACAGAATGGCTGATTGATGTTTATGGATGCTAAATTCCATTTATCAAGTTTCACAATGTATGCTATTGGTTTTGATATGTTTTTATAATATGTCTATCTATCAATAGATACAATATCAAAAAAACAAATGAATAACTTTCTTTCGTTCAAATTTATAAAAAACGACTTCCCTTCTGGATTAGTGGTGTTTTTGGTAGCACTACCTCTTTGTTTGGGAATTGCCTTGGCATCAGGTGCGCCTCTTTTTGCAGGTGTTATTTCCGGTATTATCGGTGGTCTAGTAGTTGGTTCTCTGAGCAATTCTCAAGTAAGCGTATCTGGACCAGCTGCTGGTTTGACCGCAATTGTTCTAAGCGCCATTACGACATTAGGATCTTATGAATTGTTTTTGCTAGCAGTAGTTCTTGCCGGTGTGCTACAATTCATCTTGGGAATAATAAAAGCGGGCACAATATCAAACTACTTTCCAAATAATGTCATCGAAGGTATGTTGGCAGGTATTGGAGTCATTATTTTCTTAAAGCAAATACCGCATGCAATAGGATATGATAAAGACGCAGAAGGAGACTTTTTCTTTGAAGAAAAGTCAGGTGGAAACTCTCTTACATCATTAATTTCAGCATTTGAGAGCATACATCTTGGAGCTACTATTATTACAGCGGTAGCATTAATTATATTGATACTTTGGGATAAAGTCCCCTTTCTGAAAAAACTTAAACTAGTCCCCGGTGCATTAGTTGCTGTAATATCAGGCATCATCCTGAACAATGTATTTGTAGCTTTGGGTTCTTCCCTTGCTGTACAGGCAGAACACCTTGTGACTTTGACGGTGGTAAGGAGCTTTGCTGATTTTAAGTCAATTTTTGTCTTCCCAGATTTTTCTGGATTACTTAATACCAGTGTTTGGCTGACAGCCGCAACTATAGCTGTAGTTGCTTCAATAGAAACACTGTTATGCATTGAAGCAGGCGACCGTATGGACGTTTACAAGAGATATTCTAACCCAAATAAAGAATTAAGAGCTCAAGGTATAGGTAATTTCTTGAGTGGTCTGATCGGTGGATTACCTATGACTTCAGTGGTTGTGCGTACTTCTGCAAATATAAATTCTGGCGCTCGTACTAAACTGTCTACAATCATACATGGCTCAATGCTTTTAATATCTGTCATGCTAATTCCTTCACTTCTGAATCAAATACCTTTGGCAACTTTAGCGGCCATACTTTTATTGATCGGTTACAAACTTGCAAGTCCAGATAAGGTTAAACATTTTTGGGCGCAAGGAGTATACCAGTTTTTACCATTTATCGTGACTTTACTAGCTGTGGTATTTATTGATTTATTAAAGGGTGTTGCTATTGGTATGACCATAAGTTTTATTTTTATTTTGATAGGAAATGCAAAAAAAGCATATTTCTTTAAGAGAGAAACCTATCATGATGGTGACGTTATACACATAGATTTAGCACAAGAAGTTTCGTTTCTTAACAAAGCTGCAATCAAAATGACTTTACAAAATTTACCTGAAAACTCCAAAGTTATTATAGATGCTTCCAATTCTATTTACATCGCACATGATGTCCTCGATTTAATACGTGAATTCAAAGATTATGGTGCAGTTTCTAAAAACATTGACTTTGGACTCATCGGTTTTGACAAACACCATAATGTAGAGAATTCAGACGATTTATCCAAAAATGTGTGGGTAGAAGACAGAACGCAAACAGGTAGCAATATTGAATTACTAGAGACATTAACCAAAGAAAAATAATTTATTAAAAACAAAATATAAAAATCATAATGAGTCAGTTTTATCAACAAATATTAGACAACAATAAGAACTGGGTAGCATCAAAACTAGCAGAAGACGAAAACTTTTTCAATAAACTGGCAGATGGTCAAAAACCGCCTTTGTTATGGATTGGGTGTGCTGACAGTAGAGTCCCAGCAAATGAAATTACAGGCACACAACCTGGCGAAGTTTTCGTCCACAGAAATATTGCAAACATGGTTCTGCATACAGACATGAATATGCTCAGTGTACTAGACTATGCTGTTAATGTATTAGAAGTAAGACATGTAATCGTTTGCGGACATTATGGTTGTGGTGGCGTCAAAGCCGCTATGGGCAATGCAAATATTGGACTTATCGATAACTGGATTAGACATATTAAAGACGTTTACCGCTTTCACCACATGGAATTAGATAACATTGCAGATGAAAATGAGCGTTTTGATAGGTTTGTAGAACTTAATGTACAGGAGCAAGTCATGGATTTGGCAAAAACATCTATTGTACAAAATGCTTGGAAACATGGTAGAAATCTTTGGATTCACGGTTGGGTTTACTCGATTAGAAATGGGCTTGTTAAAGATTTGAATGTTAATTTTGGTAGTAATGCAGATTTGCCCGATGTATACAGATTAAATATTTAAGGAATATAAAGAAGTTTGAGTTAATTAGTTTTTGAGTCATTCCCATAGCTGTTTGGGAATGGCTTTTTTATTTATAGGAGATTGGAATTGGCTAAAATGAATCGTTGACCAGTTTTTCATCCACGAGTCCCCATAATACATCATTAGTCGGGAATGGCGCTTTGTATTCGTATTTTTTACCCGTAAATGGGTGGGTAAATGCAAGTTTATAAGATAGTAAGCAAATACTTCTATCAAGATTAGGCCTTCTAGAACCGTATTTTAAATCTCCTTTAATGGGCATTTCCATGGTAGCTAATTGCGCTCTTATCTGGTGAAATCTGCCTGTCTCAAGATCTACTTTTAATAAATGATAGTTGTCAAAAGACTGAATAAGTGTATAATAAAGTACGGACTCTTTAAAGTTTTCGTCTACCTTCTCATCTGCTGTCATGGCTCGATTGTGTAGTTTTTTTATAAAATGAGTAAGTTTTGTAGTTCCTTTTTCCGGAGTACCCGCCACGATTGCTAAGTATGTTTTTTTAATAACTCGCTCCTTAAACATTTCAGTAAATGCTTCCGTAAATTTTTTGTTTTTACCAAAAATAACCAATCCTGTCACGGGTTGATCTATACGATTGAGTACAAAAATGGGTGTTTTGTATTTATCTTTTAAGATCTTCTCGAGGTCATCTTGCTCAGAGTCAGTAGCTTGTACTGCAACACCGTGTTTTTTTAATACTATAAGAAAATCTTCTGTGTCATCTATGATGTCATAAGTATCTTCAAATGATTTTTTGTTAAGCTTGGTTAATCCTGATAAGTCCACCTCTATTTTTCTTCTGTAATGTTATTCTACTTCTTCGTAATCAACATATTCTTCTTTGGTATTGTTCAGATTTGATTGTTTATCTTTCTGACCAATACTATTTGGATTTTTAACCAAAAAATATTGTTGGTAAACATAATAACCTACCGCGATTACAATAAGATACTTTAACATATTTTCTTTTATGCTGATAGAAATTCTGATAAAAAACTTAATACTAAATCAAAACAAGAAATCTAGTCCTTTGCCTTCTGATTAGTCAGTCCTTCTATTATTTAATCACACAAAGTTACGGTTTATTAGCTAAGGATACAAATTTTTATCTTTCTACCCTATCTTATTAGAGCGATTCAGTAAGAAACATCAAAAACTTCAATAATTTAACCGCTTAATGACAATGATTTAATAAAGATATATGAATACTAATACTTCTTTGAGATCACAAATCGGTTTGATGAGTTTGTTTATTATCTTATCATTTGGTTTACGATGTAAAAGGTACTTTTGATCAATATCATTTGAAGGTTCAACAATCTTCGAGTAGTTTCTAATTACGCTCAAAAGCTGTCATATTATTACTGAAGTACCTTTGAAGGAAAAATATAAACCTTTTATTAAGATTCTTAGCACTTGATGATTTGTACTTTTGTTTTCAAAAATGCTAACTACTCTTGGCCAACAGGAGGATGGTTAAAACCTATGGGTGTAAATCCTGAACTAGCTTTTTGTGGTTCGTCATCATCAAAATCTTCCCATTCAGTGATATCTTTGAGAAATGACTCCATGTGTCTGATGATAAAAGGGACTTTCAATTCGTCAGGTCTCAATATCTCTAGAGACAATGGTGGTTTTGGTTGTCCATAACCTTCTATATGCGGACTGACCAACATTACGATAATCTTGCCATTAAATAATTGTTGGTAAATCAAGGATCCATTTGACTTTATCATGGTACGTTTTACGCCCGAGTCTTCTACGTTTTCTGAGATACCACTGCTCGACCGGCCAAGATCTAATACGACAGACTCTAGATTCTCGATATTATCTTTTACAATGATCTCTGCTTTGGGTAAGTCAGATTGTTTCAGTATCTCTTCGAGCGTTTTGATGAGCATCGGTTTTACTTCGCCATGCCAAGATTCTCTATAAAGATTCGTATTTTCTAAAACTTGTTTGTATTTATTCACTTTGCTGATTAAGGTTCCTAAATCCATTTTTATATTTTTTCTTGCTTAATTTATGTTAAGAAATATTGTTAAAGCTTACTTGTCATTAATAATTCGAGACTCGTATATTTCAGACCGAATCTTTTGCTGAGATACTCATTTGTAATACAACCTTTATAGGTGTAACAACCATTGCGAATACCATGATTTTCGTACAAAATATTATCAAAATGCATACCACTACCCATTTTTAACAGTAATGGTGTGATAATATTGCTTATGGCAAGCGAAGCTGTTCTGCTCACCTTGGATGGAATATTGGGCACACAGTAATGTATGACACCGTGTTTGACAAAGCTTGGGTTTTCTAATGTCGTCAATTGCGATGTTTCTATACAGCCACCTTGGTCTATACTCACATCTATGATGACTGCACCATCTTTCATCTTTGAGACCATCTCTTCGGATACGATGATCGGTGTGCGCCCGCTCTTACTGTGTACTGCGCCTATCACTACATCGGCACTTGTCAGTTGATAAGCAAGATATACAGGATTGATAGAAGATGTGTGTAAATGCCGACCTACAGCTGTTTGCAAACGCATGAGCTTAGTGATATTATTGTCAAAAACCCTGATGGAAGCTCCAAGGCCAATGGCAACTTTAATGGCTGTTTCTGCCACTACGCCTGCTCCAAGGATGACAATTTTTGCTGGAGGTACACCTGAGACACTTCCTAAAAGTATGCCACGTCCACCTTCTCTTGTATTATTGAGATATTCTGCTGCTGTGAGTATAGCACACGTACCCGCTATCTCGCTCATGATGCGCACGATAGGATAACTTCCATCTTCGGACTGAAGATACTCCATAGCAAGAGCTGTAATTCTTTTTTTCTTTAACTTCTCCAAATAATCATCTTTTAAAACGGGCAGTTGTAACGGTGATATCAATATCTGATCTGCTTGCATCAAGTCTATCTCTTCAGACGTAGGCGGAGCAATTTTTATCAGCACTTGAGACTTGAAGACTTGTTCTTTACTTGCCGTAATCTCTGCACCTGCTTCAGAATAATGATGGTCACTAAAATTGGATCTAAGTCCCGCACCTGACTCTATGATTACTTTGTGTCCATATCCTACGAGTGTCCTGATAGATTGTGGTACAATGCCGACTCTGTTTTCACTTAAGATTATTTCTTTGGGTACGCCAATTGTGAGACTTTTTGATTTATCGCTATAGGCTAATGTCTCTACTTCGGTTTCGTATTGTCCTTCTGTAAAAAAGTCTGAAAATATAA
Source organism: Saprospiraceae bacterium (assembly GCA_035326365.1). Classification (GTDB taxonomy): domain Bacteria; phylum Bacteroidota; class Bacteroidia; order Chitinophagales; family Saprospiraceae; genus OLB9. The sequence continues at coordinate 10,333 of DAOLFJ010000074.1, forward strand.
TTGGCTTGTTCAGTTTGCTCATCATATATGGTATAGGTGACAAAGCTACTTATTTTGTATTTAATTTATAAGTAAATATTATAAAAATACGAAAATTAGTACATATCCTTAATTGATCAAAGAATAAATAATTCAGAATTTTTATTAACTCTTTAGCAAATTAAGTCTATCATTTAAATGATAAAAGTCAAAACTACAAATTCAACATTTTTCAATATCGATCTTGCGACTAAGGTTTTCTAATGTTTCTATTTGTACTTTGTAATAAGATTCGTCGAGTAAAGGAATAACAACTTGAGGCCATTCAATAAAACAATAAGCACCACTGTACAAATACTCTTCTATCCCTATTTCCAGTGCTTCGTCTTCGCCTTTGAGTCGGTAAAGATCCATATGATAGATATCAATATCAGCTGTTTTGTAATGATTTACCAATGAAAAAGTAGGGCTAGTCACTTCGGCATGATAGCCTAGTTGTTGGCATAAGGTCTTGATAAGCGTGGTTTTGCCAGCTCCTAGATTGCCATAAAAAATAAATATTTTTGAGTCAATACAATCCCTTAATATCTCTGTTGCTAATTGCGGCAGATCATCCAAACTATTACTCAAATACGTTTTAACCATCCTAACTTTTATTAAAGAAAGTACTATCCAATGAGATTTCCAGCGTCATCCCAAACGGCTATTTTCTGTTGATCTTCTATTTTAAGACATTGGTCTAAGGTCTTTTGGTCGTAACTGAGATTAAATTTCTTTAGAACTTCATCAGGTACGCCGTCCCACTGATTGGGTCTATTGCCTGCATACCCTATGTCTTTTATGCCTATTTGTGATGTAAAAAACCCTGTACAAGTCAAGTTACGCATAAGATTGAAATAATTAACACCAAATTTCATATCGGGTTCTGCTGTATCCGGATAGGCGATCTTGTCGATGAGCATTATTCTCTCTTCTGCACTAATGTCTAAAAATGATTTTTCAAACGTAGCAAAACTTAAATTTTCTAACCACATCATCCCTCCGCGCATGGGTAATTGAAATTTTGGGTAATCTTTCATCATAAATTCTATAAAGTCAGGTACACCACTTTCGGTGGCACTACCTGAGATCTCGTCCTTAGGAATAATAATATCGGCAATGATAGAAACCATACTTTTTTCTCTTTCTGTAAAAAAAGTATCCGCCATTAGTTTTTCATTGACCAATGTCTCTTCAGGTGTTCTACCATAAGAAAAACTACCGATGATCTCTTTTGCTTGCTTTTCGTCCTCAGGACTACAACCTGTCGTGAGCAAGTAACCCGTAGCCACAGTACCTGTCAATAATACTTTGAGATTTTCTCTTCTGTCCATGATCAGATATTTTGTTTTTTTAATTGGTCAATAATGTATTCTGACGTTCTCCATGACAAAGCAAGGATGGTCCACGTAGGGTTTTTGTCCGCTTGAGAGACGAATGAACCTGCATCTACTACAAAAAGGTTTTTACAATCATGTGCTTGTGCATAACTATTCAGTGCTGAAGTTTTCGGATCGTCGCCCATTCTACTTGTACCTACTTCATGTATGATTCTACCTGGAGCTAATAGTCCATATTGGTTTTCCTCTGTTGGTTTTTGACCAAGCAATACACCACCCATTCCTGTGAGTATTTCCTCAAAAGTATCATGCATGTGTTTGGCTTGTTTGACCTCGTGTTCTGTCCATTTGTAATGAAATCTCAACACGGGAATACCATATTTATCTACTGTGTCGGGGTCTATCTCGCAGTAATTATCATATTGAGGCACGCTTTCTCCTCTTCCTGACATACCGACCATAGAGCCATAAATTCTTCTGACATCTTTTTTGAGACCTACGCCATAACCGCCATTAGTAGATGGTTGTCCAAGTTCATTGAGCAGATATTTTCGCATGGTGTCCATTCCAAATCCAAATCCATAAGAAGGCATACTCATACCTCCCCAATATTCTATATGGTAACCACGCGGAAAGTCTAGTTTTTTATTATCAAGCCACCAAGGTGAATATACGTGCAATCCGCCTACACCATCTTCATTATATCTCGGTCTATCTACCAATTCTGGCATAAAAGCCATTCTGTCGGTTCCTGTAGAATCATGAAGGTACCGACCTACCACACCTGAACTATTGGACAATCCATTTGGATGTGATTTAGATTTTGAGTTCAACATGATACGAGCGGTTTCGCATGCTGAAGCTGCAAGGACCACGACTTTTGCACCAATTTTATATTCTTTGATGTCTTTTTTGTCAATATACACGACACCTGTTGCTAGACCAGCATCGTCAGTGAGCACTTCCCTGACCATTGCGTGGGTGTAAAGTTCTACTTTTCCTTTTTCCATAGCCGGTTTTACAAGGCAAGTACTCGACGAAAAGTCAGCATATACTTGGCAAGCTCTACTACATTGCGCACAGAAGAAACAAACACCTCGTTCTGCATTTATTTTTCTTGTCAGGATAGACAATCTAGAAGGAATCACCGGCACATTTGCTACTGCAGCACCTTTTTTTACAAACAGTTCGTGGAGCCTTGGTTTTGGTGGAGGTAGGAAAAATCCATCAGGATCATTTGCCAGTCCTTCATTGGTACCGAATACGCCGATGAGTTTATCTACTTTATCGTAATAAGGTTTGACGTCTTCGTAACTAATTGGCCAGTTGTCACCAAGACCATCTTGATCTTTTCTTTTGAAATCTTTAGGTCCGAATCTCAGAGAAATTCTTCCCCAGTGATTGGTCCGACCACCAAGCATCCTAGATCTGAACCAATCAAATTTTGTTCCGTTTTTACGAGTGTATGGTTCGCCTTCTATCTCCCAGCCGCCCCAAGCAGCGTCAAAATCTCCAAATGGTCGTTGGGTGTTTGCGCCACGTCTTGGCGATTCCCATGGCCATCGGAGTTGTGTTCTGTACTCTTCTTTAGCGGGGTCAAAGTCTCCACCAGCTTCGAGAACAGCCACAGATAGACCTGCTTCTGATAAGATTTTGGCCGCCATTCCGCCACCTGCTCCTGACCCTACAATGCAGACGTCATATTTTTTGTCTTGTTCTTTTATCTGAAAACTCATGGATTTTTTGATTTCAAAGCCAAATATATTCTTATCTTTTTAAATGATCTAATATTTGTTTTCAAAATTCAAAAAAAGAAATATTATGTATGGTTATAATTGGACTTAATGGCGTTGCATTCTTTGAATCAAACCTACAACCATCTTGGAATCGAAGATTACAGGGCCATTAGCATGTACGTTTCACGGTGGCAAATCACAAAAGGATGATATGATTTCGTAGATTAACAGACCACACACAAATGCCACCCATTCTGGGTTTTAAACGGCATTGCACATATAATTGCTATAATCTTAACATCCCTTCGGGATTAAGGCAGATTATCTTGGACATGAATTATAAATCATTTTCAATAAGATCACCAATCATTAGATGATGTCCATCAACTATCCAATAATATATTTGGACAAATTATTCAATCCCGAAGGGATGACATGATTATAGAGGTCAAATTGAACACACCACAATCTAATCCCGCAGGGATGGCATGATTTAGTTGATTATTTTTGTTTTATTGGTAGCAATAAATATCTTTGACAATGATTCTAGTAGCAACGGATAGTTTAAAATTGATAGGAACGTCTGACGAAACGTTAATCCCATATATTCCATTCCCTACTTCACTAACTCGCCAGCCATTCTCAACAGCTCTATCTCCGCCAATTTTACTTCAAAATCTGCGGTAATCTTTCGGAATTCTGTATCGACTAGATTGAGTTGAGCGGTCCTGAGTTCCAAGGCATCTATGGTGCCTAATCTCATTTTGTCTGTGGTGATATCGAGGTTATGCTGTGCAATTTTGATGTTATTGATTTCTAGGTTTGCAAGTTCTTTTGATGTGATGTAATTATTGTAGATACTGAAAAGATCTGTTTTTAATGCCAATGCTGTTTGTTCTTTGGTGAGTTTGCCGCTTTCTACTCCAAGTTTTGCTACTTGGATTTCACGACTATTGTTCCACCCATTAAATATATTCCATCTAGCTGTCAACCCATATGACAAACCTGCATTCTGATTGAATTTTAAAATCCCAATCTCCGCCTGCAACCTTGTAAAGTTATACCCTAAATTTAAGTCCACTACAGGGTATCTATTGGCTTCCAATTGTTTGACATTGAGTTCTGAAATTCTGATGTTTTTATCCGCCATACGGAGCATCACATTACGTGCTTCAGCTTTATCAGCGATATCATTGTAATCGATTATCAAGGGATTTTCTGAAACTGGCACAACTTCAAAAGGAGTCTCCGGTGCACGACTTAGCAATTCGTTTAGCTGGATTTTTGTGGTTCTGAGTATTAGTTCTTGTCTAATGAGCGCTGAACTATCGGCATTGATATCCACTTCTGCTTGAAGTACAGGAATGCCCGATCCCGAACCTAAATCTTGTTTTAATTTGGCCAATTCGTATCTTTCTTTTGATATTTCGATGGCTTTTCTGATGGTTTCAATCCTTCGTTGGTGCTGCTCTATGGTGTAGTACAAATTCATGACCTGACTTATGGTATTTTCCATTTGGAATTGTACATTTAGCTGACCAAGATTTTCGATTTCTGTAAGTCTGTCCTTATTTACAAACATCTGTAAACCATCAAAAACCGTCCATCCAAGTAAAAGATTGGCATTTAAGTTATTAGTGTTGACATTATTTCCTGTCCTTGTTTCACCGCTAAAAAATTCTTGTGTTGTGTTGTTTATATTGTAGTTTTGACCAAAATTGAGCGACAAATTAGGCAGAAAACCTGCATTCCCATAGGTATTATTTGCTGCGTTTATTTCTGTTGCATTTCTTGCTATCCTGACATTATAATTATTCTGTAAGGCGATACTTATAGCATCCTTGAGGTTGAGTGCTTCTTGTGCATTTGAGGTTGATAACCAAAAAGACCAACCAAAAATTATCAATATTTTTAAACTACGAATATACATATATCTATTAAATTCTTAAAAAACTAATTAATCATGACACCTTACAAATATTAATACGCCGCATCATCTGCGTGTATCTTCTTTGCACGAGACATATAGGTATATAAAGCTGGAATTACAAAAAGTGTCAATAAAAGCGAAAACAATAATCCCCCAATGATGGAAATACCCATAGAAACTCTACTCAACGATGCTGCCCCAAGCGCTAGTGCGATCGGCAATGCACCTAATATTGTGGCTAGACTTGTCATGAGAATAGGACGTAGTCTTGATACCGCTGCTTCGGTTACAGACTCGAGTGCACTGACACCTTGTTCGCGCCTTTGATTTGCAAACTCTACGATCAAGATACCGTTTTTGGTAACAATACCGATCAATACGATAATACCAATCTGACTGAATATATTTAACGTAGAGTCGGTGTACCAAAGTGCCAAAATAGCGCCCGCCAATGCTAGCGGTACTGTAAACATGATGATCAAAGGATCTACAAAACTCTCAAATTGTGCTGCTAATATCAAAAACACCAACACCAATGCCAAAATAAAGGCAAATAATAAGGTCGATGAACTCTCTTCAAACTCCTTGGAAGGACCAGATAAGTCTGTTCCATAACTCTCGTCCAAAACTTCTGATGCTATGTCTCGCATTGCTTGGATACCTTGACCAAGGGATACGCCTGGCACAGTACCTGCGGAAATGGTTGCCGATACAAATCTATTGTACCTATAAAGTTGTGGTGGATTACTCTGCTCAGAAATGGTGATAAGATTGTCTAATTGTATCAGCTCACCCGTCTTACTTCTCACGTAAATAGACTTCATATCCGCAGGTTCGTTCCTGTTGTCAAGGGTTGCTTGGCCTATAACTTGATACTGTTTTCCGTTTTTGATAAAGAAGCCAAGTCTTTGTTCTGCAAAATATAACTGTAACGTCTGAGCAATATCCATCACCGAAACACCCAATATTTGTGCTCTATTTCTGTCTATATCTATTTTTAGTTCCGGTTTATTAAATTTCAAATTGATATCTACGGCTTGAAACATTTCGTTTTGTCTTGCTTTTTCGAGAAATGCAGGAATGACAGCTTTCAGTTTACCAAAGTTTTGTGCCTGAATGACAAACTGTACAGGAAGTCCACCACGTCTATCTCCTATCGTTTGCTCTTGTGATACGAAGATTCTGGCATCAGTATATTTTTTGACGACTTCACTTAATTCTGCGGCAATTTGCATTTGGCTTTTTTCCCTTTCTTCTGCATCTACCAAAGTTATCCGTACAAATCCAGTATTTGAAGCTTGTGATGCACCAAAACCAGGTGCTGTAACTGATAGAATGGACTCCTTCTCTGGAATAGAACCTTCTATATCTTTAATAACTTTTGTCAAAAAATTGTTAGTGAAATTAAAAGATGCGCCTTCTGGTCCCGTAGCATTTACCGAAAGTCTTCCTTTATCTTCTAATGGAGCAAGTTCAGACGGTAGTGTACTACCCAATTGGTAAATCATCCAAGAAGAAGCGATCATAATCAATACCGCTACCCATCTTATTTTGAAAAATAACTTGAGTGCTTTTTCATAAATATTGGTCATTCCAACAAAAAAACGTTCTGTAAATCGGTAAAAGAAGTTTTCATTATCACCATGTTTTAAAAGATTAGCACTCATCATAGGAGTCAATGTCAATGAAACGAATGCTGATACCAATACTGCACCAGCTACCACGACACCAAACTCTCTAAATAGTCTTCCCGTGAGTCCTTGTAAAAACATAATGGGCAAAAACACGGCAACAAGCGTCACCGTAGTAGATACAATGGCGAAAAATATTTCTTCAGAACCCTTAAAAGCTGCTTCCCTCGGAGACATACCTTGTTCC
>DAOLFJ010000075.1:0-17187 GCA_035326365.1 Saprospiraceae bacterium
CGGATCGCCAATTGCATGATAACGTAGAGTTGTTTTTCAAACTCCTTGTTTTCTAGCAATGCTTTGATAATGTCTGCCACTTTATACTGTAATGTAAAATTGAGTCGCAACTGTGCTTTATCTTTGGTCAATATTTCTTGACCTGGGATTTCCATATTGATGAGACGCATATCTGTTTTTAGCACTGAAATATCAATCGCGTTTTTCCAATACATATAGGTTCCTGCATCAAGGGTTTGCTTCATTTCACCATCAACAAAAAGAATTCCCTTTTCAAAACTCTCTAATTTAAACGCTCGCACGTAAGTACCAGAAAGATTCATCAAAGCTTTTTTGTCGATATCTGATTCTATCTCTATTTTGGACAAGTCTGCCGTTTTAAATTGGTAGGTATTGACATCATTATTCCAGAAAAAATATTTTCCTGGCGTCAAAAGTCGATGATACACCTTGTCTTTGTAAACAAAAACCAATTGATTATCAGCAACATCTATCAGTATCGTCTTGGCTTCGAAGTCCTTGTTCATTCTCAGCACTTCTGCATTGATTTCCAATGGAAATGGTTTTGCCATATCATAAATACTGACTTCTGTCCAAGGCATCATCCAATAAATACCTTGATTCAATACTTGGCTTAGCTCTCCATTTTTGAAGACTAAACCGATACAATTGGTGTTTACAACTACTTTTTTCATTTTTGAAAATATTTAAAAATTACTACTAAAAAAATTTACGCTTAATAAAATGGCACAATCAGAATACATTCGTCTACACATTACGGAATCATCGTCAGAGCCATTGTGATCAGCTATCATTTACGACTTTTATCATTAGATTTTCATCCATTTGATTGGCCATCGTTTATGATTTGTTGACGGAGATTTTTCGTGTTACGATTTCAAAGTGATGTACAGACTGCCTTGACTATCCGAAGATTTTCTAGGCGGAATGTATTCGTCATGTGCAATACTGTGGAAGTAAAAAACGGAACTAAAATCCGGCGTGTTAACCAACTACACTAACTATCGTGGTGGATAGTGCAGGATTCGAACCTGCCATTCAAAGTTTGCTGCTCTACCTACTGAGCTATTCGGCTTTTGACCGAGATGGGAATCGAACCCATGACCCGCAAATTATGTGTCACTTCCCATCTTACATGTCAGAATACAATCATCATTGCACTATGGAGCTATACAGAAACTCTCAACTATGGACTTGTACAGATAAAAAAGCGACTTCTTCGACACATTGCTGTGATATATTTTTGTTAAAATGAACAACTTTTTGTCCCTTTATCATCATTGACGATGCAAAGGTAAAAGCATGGTACGCAGTCTTTTTGCGTAGTATAAAATATTTTCAAAAAATTGCAAAATAAATTTAAATCAGAGATTCGGATACTGACTTATCTTTTTAAAATCATAGTTTTCATTTGAAACTAATATACTTAATAGCGTATCCAACTGTCTTGTATTTTCTGTATTTACAAAATGTTGGTCATGGAGTAAGATGACCACTTCATTTTCTGTCAGGGTTTTATTTTCCTTTATGTATTGATCTATTTCATTCGCAATTTCTGATGCAGTTTTCATTAGCAATTTATTCTTGCCAAGTTTCCATTCTATGTCCCAACCTACGACTTTGTATTCATGTGCGAAGAGGGTATCCACTGCTCTTTTTATCTTTTTGTTCGTGTCATAATTGATATTACAAGTTCTCCAAGAGTTATTGGCAGGTGTGCGTACGATGTTTCTCAAAATGCCTAGAGAATCATCCATCAGTTGAAAGTCTTTTAAAACTTTATCTGTATCCTTATAAAAATCAATATATCTATTGTGTGCATGATAAAAAGTGTGGTTTGCTAATTCACAAAAACTGGAATTCCTAAGGGTAGAGAAGTCATTTGTTTGTTTCTTAGTACCAAAAATATGTGAACCAATTACAAAAAAAGTAGCTGGAAGAGTTCTTTTTTCAAGCAGTTCATAAACATTCATCGTACCTTTATTGGGTCCATCGTCAAAGGTCAGATAAATATTCTTCTTTTTAACTGATGGTAATTCTGACGGTTCGTTTTCACAAAATACAAATGTATTGTCTTCTTTTGTATTGTCATTTTTAGCTTCCTTTACTTTAGTGATTTTTGATCCAGAGTTACACGAATTAATAAACAGCACTAGCAATGCCAACAAAAACAAGTGTATTAATACAATCATTCGCTGTAGTTTTGACTTATATTTTGAATGTATAAAATACCTGCTATTTTGTCTAATTTTTACATTCACGTTTTGGTTTTCAACTGACTGTCTACTTGAGCTCATACTGTTATAATTTTAAAGGTTTATTATAAATTTCAGTACAAAACTATTTGGCAAAACACTAATAATATTGAGAAAGTACTAAGTGTTGGCCCTGAGCTATTATTCGTAGATTCTTGTCAAATTAATCACAATCAAATATAAAATTTCGACATCACAAAGGCAAGATTTTTACTTGAAAAATTAATTTGTACGCAGTCATGATGCGTAGATAATTATATTTTGTAATTTTGTATTTTATAACCTTAATATCTAAAAGCATTTTTTTCTATCAGAGTTTATTCAGCTAAAGCTGTATTAATCAAATTTTACTAATGAGGCAAAAATAAAAATCTGTACAATCCGTGTTATCTGTGAGCTATTTATTCTCTCGCAGATCTTGTGCCGCTAAAGCGGTATTTATCAGATCTCGCAGATGAGATATAAATTCATATAAATAAAAATCTGTGTAATCAGCGTAGTCTGTGAGCAAAATCATAAACCCTATGCCAATAAACAAAAACGCTCTCATCCGATACAAAGTCCTTGACGCTTGCTTTCGTAATCGCCAACGGAAATGGACGCTGGACATGCTCGTGGACAAAGTCAGCGATGCACTCTACGAGTATGAAGGTATCTCCAAAGGTGCATCCATACGAACGATCCAATACGACATCCAAATGATGCGTAGCGACAAACTCGGCTATAATGCACCGATCATCGTAGTGGACAAAAAATATTATACCTACGAAGACCCAACATATAGTATTACCAATTTACCGATCTCACATGCCGATATGCAACAGATGTCTGAAGCGGTAGAACTATTGAAGCAGTTTAAAGGATTCGAACATTTTAACAATCTCAACGATGTGGTGCAAAAACTTGAAGATCATGTTTATAGCAATTCCAAAAAACAGCCATCTATTATTCACTTCGAAAAAAACGAAAGGCTTACTGGTATTTATTATTTAGATGTACTGTACAAAGCGATTCAAGAGAAAAAGGTATTATCCATTAATTACAAATCCTTTAAAGCTGAATCTGCTAATGTCATCACTTTTCATCCATGGTGGCTGAAAGAATATAAAAATCGTTGGTTCCTATTCGGTATGAAGGGAGATAATATATTGAACCTTGCGCTAGACCGAATTGGAGCCATTGAAGTAGATGAGAAAACGACATACAAACCATCGCAAATCAGTTCTATAGATGACTATTTCAAAGATGTCATAGGTGTATCAGTGAGCCTAAATGTGAGAGCAGAAAATGTCAAAATTTGGGTCAATGCTGAAAATGCGCCTTACGTAGAAACCAAACCATTACACCATAGTCAGCAAATCTTTGAGCGAAATAATGATGGAAGTATTGTTGTGAGCATACATGTTCAACTTAATTTTGAATTGGAGCGCGAAATCCTAGGTTTTGGTGATAGTATGGTTGTGTTAGCGCCAAAAAGATTGGTTAATCGGATTTCAAAAAAAGTAGAAACCATGTCATTTAACTATGCACAAGGACTAACTTAAAACGAATAAATAAATAGCATATGAGTTTTACTCAAATAACTGAATGCAAATGTTTATGACAAAGTAAAGAAAGACGGATGCCAATAATAATGATAGCCAATTATCCAAGCCAAAGCTCCAGATTATCATAAATCTGAAGGCAACATGAACTATTTTTATAACTTCAAATATTAAAATAGCCTTTCATAAAAGTAATTTATACCTTCGACTTAGAACGAATCAGAATTATGTTTAAGAGCCATACAAATTTATATAAATAACAAAGCAACCTTTTTAGCAAAAACATCACTTAACCAGTATAGTTAAACGAGAGTTTACGTAATAAATAAAAGCATAATTAATTAAACAAAACAAGTCAATGAAAACCTTAAAACTTATCATCTGTATATTTTATATTGTCGTAGTTTCGCCACTTACAGGTCAAAGCTGTTTACCCGGTGGAATCGTTTTTAATAATCAAGCAGATGTAGATGCATTTGCGATTAACTACCCAGGATGTACTGAAATAATGGGAAATGTTTATATTCAAGGAAACATCACTAACTTGAATGCACTTTCAAATATCGTAAAGATAAACGGGTTGCTCAATATTGTAAATACAACTTTAAACCAGCCAAATATTTTCCCAAACCTTCAGCATGTCACAAGAAGTCTTTTAATAACTAATACAGGTGTTACTGAATTGTCTGGGTTTAATAATCTCACGAAGGTAAATTACAAAATAGAAATATACAACAATGACAATTTGGCAACATTGGATGGATTTAATGCTTTAACGACCACAGATACCATTACTGTAGGTCAGAAAGTAGATATTAGAAATTCATTTTCACAAATCCAGACTTTAAAGCTTCTGAAAATAGTAAGTTATTTGACAACTACTCCCGGATTACAAGTTTCAGGCGCGAATGCTTTTAGTTCTTTAAATAAAGCTGATTTGATAGAAATAGCTGGGTTACAAAATTCAAATTTAAATTTCCTTTCGAATTTGGATACTGTGTCAAGTTATCTTTACATGTACAATCTTCCTAACTTAACCACATTATCAGGATTATCATCATTAGCTAGTGTAAAAACTTTGAGTGTTGGAGGAAACAATTCATTGACAAATTTAAATTTACCTCCAAATTTAAAAATAAGTTCTTTAAATGTAATTGGTAATCCTGCTTTAACAAACTTACAAGGACTTCCATCTATCAGTCAGTTAGACGAACTAGTCATATCAGACAATGCAGCATTAGTAAGTTTAGAAGGAATTAATAATCTGAACACTGTCAAGAATACTTTTTATTTAACGAGTAATGATGTGTTAACAAACATCTCAGCATTGGACAATTTAAAAATTGTGGGTTCTAATGTCTACATTTACGAAAATGTGATCCTCAACGCTTGTTGTAAGATTGCTTCTTTGGTCACAAAAAATCGTATATTGGGAGAAGTTCAAATCTATAATAATGGACCAGAGTGTTCAAGTCTGTTGGATATTATAGGAACATATTGTTATGATGGCGACGAAGACGAAGTTATAGACTTGGTAGATAACTGTCCTTTTGACTTTAATGATGATCAAGAAGATATAGATAACGACGGCATTGGTGATGCCTGTGACAATTGTCCGCTTATAAGCAATGCAGATCAAGCAGATTCAAACAATGATGGTGTAGGGAATGTATGCCAGTCAGTATCAGGTATTGGAGCATTAGAAATTAGTTCAGATGTTTATGTGGATAACAGTCTCAGGGGTGTAGTTTTAAAATCACCAAATGGCTTTTGCTACAGGGTAAAGGTGAATAATAAAGGAAAATTATCCGTAAAAAAGATCAATTGTCCATGAGAAGTATATATGATAGACTTCAATTCTCCGTTTTATTCATAAAATATTTTAAAACGAATCAGGTCAGTTAAAAAACACTATCATTTTAAACTTAAAAATTTGTCTTTAAAAACAACCGAAGCTAAATGCAAGGAAATAAGAATAATAACATTCAATCCCTTGCATTTAGCTTATATTATTTTTGTACGTGTATACATTTCTTATACTTAAAGTATTCTCATAAACCTAATGTTTAAGTTTTAGCATTTTAAACACAACTGACTTTTTTAGCTGCCCCACTATCTTATAAAATCATCAATCCAAAATAACCATAGGCATTACAAGCTGATCTTGATTGCCACTTATCTTTACAAAATATGTACCTTTAGTAAGTTGTTGGGTTTCTAAGTGAATAGTGTGATCTCCGTGTCCAAAATATTCATTGTCTCTAATATTGCGGACCACTGCACCAGTGGCATCAATGATATCTATTTTGACAGGAAAACCTGAAGTAAGACTAAATGCTATTTGTGTCCAAGATGCTTGATTTCTAGCTACCGGATTTGGAAATATCTTACCTGAAATATGTTTAGACCTGATATCGTTAACAGAAGTGCTTGTCTCTCCGAAAACGATATTTTCATCCCCTGATTTATAGGGAACATAAAAAATAGGAAGATAGTACATCTCATCTTTTGTACCTTCTCCCCATGTTACAAATTTAGGTGGAGAAGTAGGATTTGCTGGATTATTTGATGTATTATCATAAGTCGCTGTTGCCCTGATCTTACTTCCTTTTTTAGCATAAATATACTTATTAAAGTAGTAATCACCTTGCCAATTAAAATCCCATTCGTTGATACGAATTAGATTGGTCTTTGTTCCATCAGGGTTTTCTAAAACTACTTCCCAATCTTTACCTAGATAGTGCATGTGTGGAGAAAGTCCGATCAAACTTACATCAAATGGCACGGTATAAACTCCTTCAAATTTCTTTACCTGATTGGGTAATATAAAAAATGAATTAGCGCCAGTCACTAGGTCGAAAGGTAGCATTATTTTTCCTTTGACCGTGCGATCTATAACTTCGTTAGACTTTGCAAAAAAAATATTGACTGTGGAAGAATCTTTTTCATCTACACTCCACGGTGCATAGTGCATCTGAACTACTAGGTCACTATTGGCAGGCATATCCTGTGCCAAACCATCTGGAAAGTACCTAGGCTTTTGACCTGGAACATACCCAGGAAATTGGTCTCTATTTATCACTTCGAAAGCATCAAAATCTGCAAAATCATCTGCTGAAAAACCATATTCGGGCGTCTGTGCATCATATTGTCTAGCTTTACCGGATTGATCCGCAAAGAACAAGGCATGGTGTACAATTTTTGTATTGCCTGGACGCAACTCTAAGGCTTTTATCTTTTTATTCTGAACAAGTCCGCTAGGTAGGACAAAGTACCTATATTCATCTTTCCCATTTCCTTTGTGTGTATAAGAATTTTTAAATGTAAGCACCAAGTCTGGTGTACCAAGCAACGAATTAGTTGGGAATACTGGGGCTTGTGGTAAATCGCTAGCTAATCCTTCCTGGAGTCCATCATCTACCCAATCAGCAATCTTTTTGATTTGATCATCATTGAGATAATTTTCGCCCAAAAACCTACTAAAATCATGATCTGCTTTCCATGGTGGCATGATACGTTGTTCTGTCACATACTTGATGGTGTATGCCCAATTTTTTACTTCTTCATAATTTGTAAGGCTCATTGGGCCAATCTCACCTTGTCTATGACATGACATGCAGTGATTAAAAATAATAGGCGCTATATCTTTGTTAAAGGAGACTTGCCCTAAAGCCAATTCAGTTAAAAAAACAGTGCAAATGATGAAAGGAAGTATTCTATACATTTTATTTAATGGTTTAAAAGATTGTCATTAAAATTAATAAAACAGCCTATAGGTTGAGTAGATGTGATTTCTGGTGAAGTTCCTTTTAAAACGCTACTTAAAGCATCTCTTAGATAGTGCTTCGTAGATTGTGATTTTCTTTTGCCTGGTTTATAAAACAAATCATTGATGGCTCCAATGTACTCGATTTTTTGCTTTGTTTCATTATAAACTACAGCTGTCGGAAGTATTTCCGCATTGAATTTTTGTGCTACTTTTTTGTAATAATCCGTTTTCGTTGGCAGTGTTATACTGTATTTTTTCTTAAACTTTTCAATACCAACTTGCTTAGAAGCAAAATTGGGAAACAAACCTATAAAACCGATATTCTTGTTCGTAAACTCAGCATGAATTGCGTTGATCTCTGGGGCCAACTCCTGACAAATACGACATTCATCCAGTAAAAAAAGATATACTGTAATGCTATCAGAGCTAAAACTCTTCGTTATGGTAACAAATATGATTAAAATGGTCGTTAAAAGCCGCATAGTGCAATTACTGTAAGACAAAAGTAAACCTTTTTTTTAATTTACTCCATAAAGTGCAATTACAAGCGAATAATTAAATAAGTCGCGAAATGTATGTGTGGTCTAAACTATTCGGTTCGTAACCTTTTGCAAATACTGCTTTTAAGATAAAGCTAAATATATTTTCTATAAAAAAATGCCTAACTCCAACTTTCTGATCACGAAATTTAAGATAAATCCGCGAAAAAATAAGTGATTATACCTAACTATTCAAGTGTATATATTATTACTGCAATTTTGTCAAGACTTTTTGCAACTTACAGACAAAAATAGCACTAAAATAGCTTGATTTCTTCATTTTTACCACTGATTTACATCCATATTTCTTAATATTCCACCCCGATGGTGTTACATATGAATTGTTACGATTACACTTAAACATAAGTTAAAAATACAAAACAAATAAAACACAATTATAAAATGTCACAACATCATTTTGTAAATCCAAAATAAAACCCAAAGGTACGCTTAAGCCATCTAAATTGAGTATCATTATCACCAGATAAAGAAACATTGATGGGTCTCAATCCGCCCCGTATGTCCACGTACAAGTGCTTTCCAAGTTCTCTCTGAACACCATAAAGCAATTCAACTGCAAACCCATATCTGTTAAAAGTTTCTGTAGGTGAAAAATCATCATAAACTTGACGTGTATAAGTATGTCGAACACTCAGGTTGAGTGCAAAATAATTAGCAGAAAATCCATTACCTATTTTCCCTGCTAATCTTCTTTTTTCTAAATTGTGATAATATCTCACCTCACCAAACAATTCACTTCCTATAAAATGATCATATCCTTTACCTACTTTAAAATTTTCATCAGAATAAGTCTTTTGTTTAGAGAAGTTAAAGTCAAGACCACCAATCAAAGAAATAGGCTTGTTTGGCAATAACTGTTCGAATGAAGCATTAAGTCCATGCCCATTGAATGGTGTAAACTCAAATAATCGAAGAAAATCAAACTTTAACAAATGTGTCTTTTGAATTTGATAATTGACAAAATTGTACTTTTTTCTAGCAGAATGTATCGAAAACCCTAAATCGATGGAAGGAATAATATAAAGTTTTGATTTAGACCGAATGGTATTAAAATTATCAGGATCTAATTGATTTACTCTAAGATTCGCAAAATTCAATCTTATATGATAGTACATGATATCAAAGATTCTTTGTTGATATCCAACGGTGAAAATTGAACCATAAGATACAGCTGTCTTTCGTCCAAAATTTTTAATATCACCATTAAATATTAATTTAATAGAATCAATATTAAAGTCTTCAGTATTTTCATATTTATCAGCAAAATAAAGGCCAAAACCAACACCAAGATATAATCCAGACAAATTCGTTTTTCGGCTAGTTGGTGAATACAAAAAAGGATAATAATTTACAAAAGCATTGAAACCTCCAAACGTAAAATTATTATCTGTGACAAAGTCGGTTTTATTTACATAGGGGCTAATTCCAAATACATTGATTGTGGTTCTAAAACTAAATTTGTGAAACAATCTTTGTTCAGCACCAATTTCGGTACCTAAAAAAAACATGCGTGAAACATCTTCTTTATTGAGTTGCAAATGATCATAGTTATTTAAGAATACTGGCTCTTCAGTAGTATCAATTCCCAAGGCTAATGTGTCTTGGCTAGTTGCGTTTATTTGACTCAGAAGTAGAAATAATAGCAATAATTGGATTCTCATTTTGTGAATTTTTAATTGTTGTAAATGTTTATAAAGCTGCTTTCTGCCGATAACTGAAATACACTATTGACTGCCTTATTTTGAGTACTATATTGAGATTTAATATTTTGCTTATTCATAAATTCTGGCAAATTCAAACTAGATTTATTCATTTCAAATGTTATATTAGGTATTATTGAAGCTGTTGTCACCCAATTTGTTTCTGACCTCAATAGTTTCCATCGAAATACATAATTATTGTTTTTGGGAATGACATTTATTTTTGAGTCAGTAGCATCAAGGTCAAACGTTCCTTCTACTTTTTCTAATTTAGCAATGACATTGGCAAAATAATAATTTCCATTTATGATAGAATTACTAATATTGGTTTCTCCAAGCGTTTGATTTAGCTCTCCATCAAGTGCACAATTATTAAATTTCACTTTACACAATTTTGCTTGAAAATTTATATTACTATGTATATTTTCCAATTCTAAACTGCCAACATTAAGTTTAACTTTGAGCATTTCAATATTAGGTAGAAATATTTCGATGTATGTAATATGTTTACATTGCGGGCTTTGTTTTAAACCCTTTGGCAATACTACTGAATTAGATATAATTACTTCGCTTTTGTGTTTTTCTACAAAACATTTTAACCAATCTATTTCCCTATCGACATTACTTTTAATATTATCTTTTACTTCTACTTTGATATTTATTTGAATAAATTCACCTGCACACTCGTTGATTGTAATGTGGGCATTTTGAACATTTATGTCTATTTTTTGAATGTTGTTAGCCCTAAATTGATGACTTTCATTTCGAGTGGCTTTGTACCCTTTATTTTGACCATTAACTGAACCAATTAGAGTCAACAAAATGATTATAATTACATATCTCATAACTAAATATTATTGATAATTTCTGAGACCATTTCAGTTTGATCTAACCTTAAATAAGTGAGTTGCCTATTTAAAAAATCTGATTCACCCACTTGAGCTATTGCAGCCAACGTCATTTGATAAGATTTCTGATTATTATTCCATCTTTGAGCAATATCGGTATCGTACAGGTCATCACATTCTATATGAAATTCATGGCAAAAACGCTCAAATGTTTTATCCATCAGATCAACTTCCTTTATGTCTAAAGCTATGTTTTCTGCGGGTTTTGATATTTCATATTTTGATCCTTTATTAATTATTATAAGTAAAGATAAAACAATCAACAAGATCGCTAAAATTATCAATGATTTATACTGCGATATTTTAGATTTAGGTTCACTAATAAAGTCAAAAGTGCTATCTGTGGTATATTTTGGTAGATCGTTTAACTGGATTTTCCAAGTTAAATCATTGATATTAGGAGCATCATATCCAGGCATTTTATTTAATGATTCTTTCCATTTTTTCCTATCATTGTCCATATTCTAATATTTCCTTTAACTTTATTTTAGCGTGGTGTAATTGTGATTTTGATGTTCCAACGGCAATATTCAGATACTCACTTATTTCCTTATGACTCATGTCTTCAATATAGTATAGTGTTAAAACGGTTCGAAAACCTGGACTTAACTGCAAAAAAGCATTTTCTAATCGCTCAGCATCTACATTAGGTGGATCAATAACTTCATATGTTAATGTGTCTGGAATTTCATCTCCCCAAGTCAAAATTTCATTAGCCAATGATTTCAATGCCTTCAATGATTTCCTGATAGCTATGACTCTCATCCAATAATATAATGAAGATTCGCTTCTGAACGAATGGATGCTTTTAAATACTTCTATAAATGTGTCTTGCAATACTTGTTCAGCCAATTGATCATCCTTTACAATTCTTTTAGCAAGTGTATAAATACTATTTTTGTACATATCATACAGACGACTTTGAGCAGGCCTATCATAAGCTCTAACTTTTCCAATAATTTCATTAAGGCCTTCGTCCAAGATCATCTAATATTCGTTGCATCTATATAGTGTCAAATGTCGCTAGAAAAGGTTGTATGCAGTTATGTTTTTTAGATAATAATTTTAATAAATGATTTTATTACTTTGCAGACAAGATTGACTCCAACAATTCATCTCCTACCCACCAACTTCTTGATCATTCCATTAAAAATAAATCCATGAAAAGGCAGTACTGCATACCAGTATAATCTCCCCATCACACCTAAAGGTCGAAAAGTAGCTGTTTGGGTCAAGTTGTTTTTATCATCTATCTTAAATTCTAGCCATGCTTCTCCAGGGAGTTTCATTTCTGCATATAGAAGTAGTCTTTTTTCAGCTTTATCTGCCAAGAGTACACGCCAAAAGTCTAGGGCATCGCCCGAATAAATTTCTGTGGGACTTTTCCGTCCACGACGCATACCTACACCTCCAAACAGCTGATCTATGAATCCTCTTAATCCCCACAGGAAATCACCATAATACCAACCATTCTGTCCACCTATCGACCATATTTTGTCCATAGTGGTAGTAATGTCTATCACTTTTTCTTTGCGAATATCTGTAAAACATCCATTAACGGGAACTTCGATATATTGAGAGATACCTTTATTGAGTGTTTCACTTGTAAGTGCATCTTTCCAGCTAGAAATTACTTGATTTTGTTCTATCTTATCAAATGCCAATCTGATGGAAGTATCATAATCCAATAGTTTTATTCCTAGCAAATGAGCGAGATTATTGGGTTTACAAACAACTTCCACCTTCATGCTGTTTACCAAATTTCTCGCAAGTGCATAAGACGTGGAAGTCACAAAATATAGCCAATAAGAAGATATCTTAGGCGTCATCACAGGCACTACCCATATGTATCGTTTCAGATTCCTAATCTTGGCAAATCTAAGCAACATCTCTTTGTAAGTAAGAATATCTGGACCACCGATATCATAAGTCTGTCCGTAGGTTTCAGATTTATCTTTGACACCATCCAAAAACTGTATCACATTTCTTATTCCAATGGGTTGACATCTCGTTTTTAGCCATTTGGGTGTGATCATTGCAGGTAGTTTTTCTACCAAATCTCGGATGATCTCAAAGGAAGCACTCCCCGACCCTACTATGATACCTGCACGCAAAGTCGTCAAAGAAAAATCTGCATCAGAAAGAATATCTTCCACATGTTTTCTTGAAGTCAGGTGGCGTGACAATTCTATTTCATTAACAATGCCACTTAGATAAATGACTTGTTTTACTTGGGTTTGATCTAGTCTATCTTTGAAATTTTGAGCACAATGTTCTTCCATATTTTCGAAATCACCTGACAGCGTGGACATCGAATGAATGAGATAGTAAGCCACGTCTATATTTTCTGGAATAGCTTTTAGCGTCTCGGGATTCAAAAAATCAACTTCAATGACCGTGATGGCGTCTTTGTTGTAATTATGGTATTTAAATCTACGGGCATCTCTCACACAACACACCACATGATGGCCTTGCTCTAGTAAAACAGGTAGAAGTCGCTGTCCGATATAACCTGTGACGCCCGTGAGTAATATATTCATTATAAGGTATTTATAAATTTATCTGCTCTTTCTAATAGGGCATTTTGTTTTTCTATCTGCATTTTATCAAAACTACGTACCAACATTCCCAACCTTGGATTTTTAAGGAAAAAATCCCGATGTACGTGCATAAATCTCCAGAATAATGCATCCCAAGTTTCTTGCCAATCTCCTTTTTTGAAATCACTCATTTTCATCAGGTAGTTGCTGCCACTGATATATGGTTTGGTGGACATCAAGCCGCCATCTGCAAACTGACTCATCCCATAAATATTCGGCACCATCACCCAATCGTACGCATCGATAAACAGCTCCATAAACCATCGATACACATCATCAGGATCAAACTCGCACAAAAGCATAAAATTGCCTACTACCATCAATCGCTCTATGTGGTGACAATATCCTGTGTCCAAAACCTTTTTGATAGTAATATCCAATGGTTCGATGCCTGTGGTGCCTTTCCAAAAAGATTCAGGGATTTTGCGTGTAAATCCCCAATAGTTTCGATTGCGTTCTGCCGTACCTTTTAGTTGATACACAGCTCTGATAAACTCTCTCCAACCGATGATTTGCCTTATAAAACCTTCAGTAGAGTTGATAGGAACATCATGTTCGCTAGCATATCTTAATGTCTCGTCTATGATGTATTGCGGTGTCAAAAGTCCTACATTGAGCATCGGTGTGAGTACGCTATGATTCAAGACGACTTCCTTAGCTACGATAGCATCTTCATAAGCACCAAATTCCGCAAATCGCTCCTGAAGGAACACACTCAACCAAGCTTTACTTTCGTCAAAGGTTGTGGGAAATAGGAAGTCCAAATTTACCATTCCATAATGGTCGGAAAAATATTTTTCTGTGTATTGAATGGCTTCTTGGTAGTAATTATTTTGGGAGATTGGCCTTGTTTTGGGTGGTGTTTTATCCTTTGGATATTTGAGTCTATTTTCATCATCAAAAGTCCACTTGCCACCTAAGGGATTGCCTGCTGCATCCAATAAAATATTTCTTTTCTGACGTTGATGTTTGTAAAAATCTGTCTGAAAAAATCGCTTTTTATTAGCAAAATAAGTTTCAATTTCTTCAAGTGTGTTGATAAATAAAGGTGATGCAAGTACTGTAAGGGATAATTTTTGTTCCGAACAAACTCTCCATATTCGTTTGTCTAACCACTTGTCGGTTGCGTCTATGTAGATGACTTCGTCCACATTATTGGCTTTGAGATATGGAAGTAAATTTCGAATATCACCGAGTTCTGAATGAGCTTCTACATAAATAACATCGACACCTTGCTCTGTTAGGAAATCGGCATAAAACTTCATACTTGCACGGTGAAAAGCAATCTTTTGTTTGTGAAAACGATACTGCCTGAAAAACAGAAACTCTTCAATGATGTAAATTTGATCACAAGAAGCGATCAATGGATTTTGTTCGAAAAGTTGGTGTGGAAAAACTATACCTACCGTCATGTTATTTTGTTTTTGTTCATTCTACACTTATCGCTACAGTATTTGACTTCATGCCACACCTTTTCCCATTTTTTACGCCAAGTGAATGGTCTTCCGCAAACGACGCAAATTTTGGTAGGAAGATCTGATTTTTTTATGTTTTGCAAAACACTTATTATTTGGATTGGGATGGAGAACAATGGAAATGGAAGGATGTTTTGCGCAAAATGCTAATTC
Source organism: Saprospiraceae bacterium (assembly GCA_035326365.1). Lineage (GTDB taxonomy): Bacteria > Bacteroidota > Bacteroidia > Chitinophagales > Saprospiraceae > OLB9. The sequence goes on from DAOLFJ010000075.1 coordinate 14,986, forward strand.
ATGCAGTATTGAATAAAATCATGGGTAAGTCATGAAACTATTTAAACCAAAGCTTTGTTTTTTTAGGTAATTATAGAATAATGGAGATAAAATTTAAAAATAAAGGAATTTTTGAAAAGCTTTTAGCACAAGTTTCAAAGGCTTTGGGTCCATCAATATATCATCAAGCTAATGTAGATCTTGATGACGAATCTGAAGTGGAAAATATAAAACTCAATTTTTTAGAAAAAAGGCTTGGTATAACTATGAATGAAAATAATACCAAATATTATTATTCCATTATTGGTTCAATAAACCCTAAAATTATTAATAGAGCGATTTTGTATACAATTATTATAGATTCATTTGATAAAGTAAATTTATTTATTAACCATAATGCAGCAGAAATAGTGCAAAATCCAGCAGTAAACGATGGCCGACCAACTATAAAAGGCACACGTATTTCTGTAGGAATGATACTAGAGAAAATGGCAGTTGGCGATACTCTATCTGATATTTTGGATGCATATCCACACTTGACCAAAGAACAAGTAGAAGAAGCTATACAATATGGTGCGAAAATAGCAAATGAAAAAGTTGCATCTGCTGCAGCATATTTATGATCGTTGCTGATGAAAACATAGACGCTAAACTTATAGCAAGTTTGCGAGCATTAGATTATGAAGTTTTTTCTATACGAGAAAACAACTCTGGAGTTTCAGACCAAGAAGTACTAAAATTGGCAAATAATAAAAATGCATTGCTTATAACTGAAGACTCCGATTTTGGCACTTTAGTCTACCAAGAAAGACTTGACCATAGTGGCATTTTATTTATTAGACTGTCAACAATGCCAAGAAATGAAAGAATCAGTGAAGCCTGTAAACTAATTGCAGATAATCTTGAATCCCTGAAAAATAAATATCATGTGCTGACTCCTTTGGGAATACGACCACCATTATTGTAAATTTTGTTTGATAAAATCTGAAATTGTAAAATATGTCATCGTGTCGCCTTCGATACGATAGTTTTCTGTGTCATAATTCAAGTTTTTGTGAATAAATGTTTTGTCAAGCTAAATATAACTTACTAACAATATTAGGTTGTGCCATTTCCCCCCTAAAATGGAGCATCTACTTCGATATTCATTTTTTGCTTCGTACTCGGGTGGATAAAACTAATGGCTGCTGCGTGCAAAAATAGTCTATCTGCTCGTGATCCATACAGATCATCACCTATTATAGGAATTCCAAGCCCCAGTTGATGTGCAGCGTGTACACGAAGTTGATGCGTTCTACCAGTTTGTGGATAGAAGGCCACACGTGTTTGATTTTTTTTGATCTCTAGGCGCTCCCACTTTGTAATAGACGCCTTTCCGTATGTATGGCAAACTACCTGTCTAGGTCGATCATCTAAGTCCACACGGAGCGGAAGGTTTATGGTCCCTGCATCAGACTTGACAATTCCGTCTAGAAGGGCAATATATTTTTTTGTGATTTTATGACGAATAAACTGATTTTGGATATGAAAATGACTGTCTTTGTCACGTGCCAATATCATGATACCAGAGGTAGACATATCAAGTCTGTGAATGATGACAGGTCCTGTGATGTCTGGATAAGCAGCCAAAATGCGTGTATAGACAGAGTCGCTTATTTCTTTCCCTGGTACCGACAAAAATTCTGTTGGCTTATTGACAATAATGATTTGAGCATCTTCGTATATGATCGGAAGTTCTCTCCCAAAAGCAGGATTGATGAGCATGGGATTTGGATCCGTTTCCGTCGCACTTAGCATGTGGGCCAGGATCGGTTTGCACTTGCTATTGCAAGCAGGATAATATAACCCATGTTTGCGAATTTCAGATTGAGGACTGTTTCCATACCAAAACTCTGCCATTGCAATTGGTTTTAGCTGATGGGCAAATGCAAATTGTAGTAATTTTGGGGCTGCACATTCTCCCGCTCCCGAAGGTGGTGTAGTTTCGTCCGTAATACCGAATATATCAATCAGATTTCGGGTTTCGCCACGAGCATTCAGGAAGTTATAGCACTCAAACAATCTTTTCTGGAGCAAGCCAGATTTGGCTCGTCGTGCAGATTTCAATTCATTTATTTGTTGCTCAAAAACCTGTAGTGAAGTGTTTGCTGCACGTAAAGCAATGTCATTTTTTTCTTGAAGATGTTTGAGTTGATAACTGAGCGCTATACTTTGATTATCAAG